>JALGTD010000084.1 GCA_029821515.1 Candidatus Zipacnadia bacterium
CTGGGGCTGCCCACTGGTCGCGTCGTGCCGCATTATGAGTGTGTGTTCGGGAGCAGCTTTCTCCGCCACTCCCCCAGCTTTGCTAATCATGTCAAGCAGGGTGTCATCGGTCTCGACACTATAGACCCCCGGACTGCTAACAGCACCCAAAACTGCTACCCGGCTGCGGTTGGTCGGAACGATCACCGTGTCCCCTGCCCCACACTGTATGTGCGGTCCTTCGGCTCCCTCCCGCAGAACAGGCTCATAGTTGATGGTACAAACCGCTCCATCGGGGCTGAGCAGGCGAATATTCTGCAGATCGGCTCGGCTGGTGACGCCACCGGCCATCGCTAGCACCGTGGAGAGCTCCTCCGATTGGCTCAGGTAGTAAGAGCCGGCCTCCCCAACCTCTCCCAGTACGGCCACCTGGTTCGTAGCCTCGTAGCCTCCAATATGAGAAGTGTGTCGCCGGTATGCATCTTGATGTCCGCTTGCGGATGCTCGCCAGACAGGATTGCTGCCAAATTGACCGGCACAGTGCTGCGATCGGCTCTCACCAGGATCGCTTGAGCTTTATTAGCTCGTGTTGCTCCGCCCTCCAGAGTCCTAGCAAACCCTCGCGCCGCAGCCAGGGCATCAGATATTCTACTATTGTCAGGTAGTTGGTAGTTGCCCGGGCTTTGCACCTGGCCAACCACGCTTACCAGGTTGCGACGTTCAATAACAACAGTATCCCCCGGCTGCAGGACAAAGGTTGGATCGTCTGAATCTCCCGCCAACACTACTCGCAGATCAATAAGCTCAGGAGCCTGCCCGGCTCGGAATAGTCTGGCCGTCTCCCGCGAGGCGCTGGGCGTGAGTCCTTCGGCCAGGGCGATAGCTTCCCGAACGCCCACTGGACGGTCCTGGGGCAGCGAATATGCGCCCGGCTTGCCAACCTCACCTAAGACATATATCTGCCGGGCGTGATAACTAATTACATTCACGGCCACATTTGGCTGGAGCAGGTGAACTCCGAGGGCGGCAACCAATGAGCCGGTAACCTCCTCAACCGTTCTGCCTTCGGCTATAATTGCGCTGGCATAGGGATAGGAGAACTTACCGTCGGGTCGAATCTGAATGGGGTTCTGCGAATCGAAGGTAAGTTCGGGATGGCCGGCAACAGTTATTTGCAGGACATCGCCGGCGTGCAGACGATACGGTTCCTCGGCAGCAGCCCAGCAAGTCAAGGAGAATAAGGCAATCCCCGGCAGCAGAACACAAATCGTCAAGACAATTCGGATAGGAAGCAAACTCTTTATTGACAAGGATACCCCCCCTGTGGATAGCAGCTTGGCTTGATAAGTTCCTCATAGCTTAGCCGTGCTGATGGCCTGGCGTTCTAACTTCGCAATACCATCGCCGGCTCAATAGAGAAGTTTAGACTTGATAATAATATGCGCTCGATTGGAGCTCTGTTGTAGTGGATACAGCAATAATCGTGCCAATACAGAGAGATTTCAGCTTCTTCGGAGCACAGCCAGTAATACGCCTGGCCACCGACAAACAGAGGACAGCACGAAACATGCAGCTATCAAGAAGGAACTGCTCGAACACCTGTCCGCTGGGGAAGGTAATCTGTCAACTTCCGGCGAAAGAAACCGCTATTCAGCATATCGGTCAATCAATCCTAACTTGTGGGGTCGTGATGAATCATGCCAGCAATGAGCATTATCAAGCTCTGGGGCATAAGTTTATTGTTGCTTTGTAGCATACAGATGGTATCATCTAACGCACCCAACATCCTGCGGAATGGCAGCTTCGAATTGGGCCTGCAGAACTGGTCGTGGACTACGCGGGGCGGCGGACCGGACGGATACGTGGATGATGTCCGACTTAAATCACTGGACCCCCGCCCACAGATCGTCACCACACAGCAAGCTCCTGATGGGAACCGGGTACTGCTTTACGAACCTCCTACCACACCCGACAGTGCCTTCTATCTATCCAGTCGTCCTTATGAGCTGAGACCTGCCGCTTACACTCTAACAGCATACCTGGATGTGGCCGGGAATGTTACCGTGCAAATCGCTGGGAGCCAACTCGAGGTGACCTCCGCTGACGGCTGGCAGAAAGTTGAGCTTCACTTTGAGGTGGATGAGGCAACCGGGCCGGTGGCAGTGCTGGTATTGGGATCCGAAGCCGGCGGAAAACGGTACCTAATGGATAGTTTCTCACTGACCACTGAGGACTACGACTACCCGGATTACCCCGCAGAAGTGGGATTGGCGAGCAGCGCTGCTGATCAGGTTTTGTTTCGCAGCGAAGACAAAGCCTTGATTATCCGTGCTCTTGCCCGGCAGGCCAGTTCAGGTCAGTTGCACTATCGGGTGGAAGATGCTTGGGGGCAGAAAGTAGCCGCTGGAAAACTGAGCGCAGAGCTGAAGCCAGGCCAGGTCTACGAACATACCCTCGGACTGGCCATCAACCATACTGGGCACTACCGGGTGCTAGCCCAGTTCATTGCAGATGAAGAACCTGCTTCGCTCCCTTCTGAACTGCTCTTAGCGGTCATTCCTGATCGTCAGTTGCTGGATTCGGTTTCTACAGGCGCGGATAGCCGTTTTGGCTGTCTAATGGAAGACAGGCCTCATCTAATAAGCCTGGCTCGAGCAATCGGAGTGCGGTGGGTCTTCTGCAACCCTCCGCTGTTTACCAAATGGTTCTGCGCCGAGCCCCGGTCTGGGCAGTGGGAGACCTTTGACCGCCAGATTAAGATGTATCATAACGCTGGAATCCATCTTTGTGGAAACCTGGCTGACCCACCGTTCTGGGCAACCAACCCCGGCGACACTCGAGCCAGCGGACCATGGCCCAACAATCGGTTCCCCGCGAACTGGACCGACTGGGACAATTATGTGCGCACCACTGTCTCGCACTATTACCCGGACATAATCTATTGGGCACTGTGGAATGAGCCGGACCACCCGGCCTTTTTGGCTCTAGACGAGGACGAAGAATGGGTGGACAAGTATCAGGTTCTGCTTCAGCGAACTTACTCCGTGATCAAGCAGGTCGAGGCAGACAGCAAGCTTGTGGGAGGCACAGTAACCAATCCCGGATCCCTTACCAGACTGATGATGGCAGGTGCTGGGCGCTATATGGATGTTGGGTCCTTCCATCTGTCCTCGTGGACACCACAGAGCTACACCCGCCATACCGCTGAAGAACGGGGCCTGCTGCATGATGCAGATCAGTCCGGCATCAGTATGCAACGATTGCAGATGGCTATGAAGAATGCCAACACAATTGTTCCAGTTTGGGATACTGAGATGCACTGCACTCAAGCCAATATCGAGCGGGAATTTGTTACCCAGCCTGATCCGCCCTATGACCCACAGAAGCCAGTAATGAGCCGTCTTGATGCCGCAGCGGCCATCCCCCGGATGTTTATAAGCGAATGGGCAGCGGGGGTGGAGAAGAGCTTCTACTGGCTATTAGCTGACTTTCGCAGTTCCTTAGAACCTCGTGCTGACAAAACCATGCTGGAATGGGATCGCAGCCCCGGCGCTGCCGTGGTAACCTATGCTGTTCTGACCAAGCTACTGGGCGATGCCCGCTTTGTCAAGTGGGAACAGACCCAGGATACTCTGAGTTTTGATAAGCCAACCTTTTGGACGTTTCATTTCGAAAAACCGACCGGCCGCATGCGGGTGATCTGGAGTGACCAGGATGTCGCCCATCAATTGACATTACCCGTCGAAGGCAACTCAATAATGACCTGGGATATGTTTGGCGTGGAACTGCCCGCTGTTAGCTCAAAAAGTGGGATAGAATTGGAAAACACAGTACAGTTAGCGGTCGACCGCTGTCCAGTGTACCTATTGGACAATCCTTGACAAAGAGGTGTTCCACCGCGTGGCTGTACCCGAGCACCAGCTATCCGCTATTATACCTCCATCAGCGAGGAACGTAGCGACAACAGGTCTTCTTGCGGTAGTCAGTAGGCCAAGCTCTGCAGCACTGTATGAATTCCTGTCCGGGCCAGTGAATACTACAGCATCCACCTAACCACATGAAGAAAACTGATAGTTTCGCGAGCTATCACGCTGTATTCTGATGAAACACTTCTGCAACAGGCCCGGGAGCTCGAAGAAACAGAGTACCTTCGTCAGACCTACCGTGACCGGAGGGTAGTCGAATATCGCATCGGCCGGCTGGTGAGACTGGGAGTACGGCGGAGATGGTACTTCGGTCGGGCCAATATCCAGTTTCAGGCCCTAACGGCCGCTATCGTAGCCAATTTAACTCTGGTAGCGAATTGGATGGGCCCCGAATGGGTCCAGCTCAAGTGGTGATGCCATATTCTCTAGCAAGTTCCGGATCGTAAGGCGCGCTGCGGTTGGAACAAATCTCACGGGGGCACAGTTGACAGCTTGCAAAGCTTACTTCGGTGGGGAAAGTGATGCCGGAGACCGACTTATTTGGTATCATCAAGCAGCTTTCGGTCAGTTTGACCCCTATCAACTGCTCAACATCCCCGAAGATGGCAAACAGGTTGCGTTGCTCAGTTATCGGCCAGTCTTCGAGCGAACCCGGATTCATGCCGGCAGTTTTGCCCAGGGCGTACTTGTTCTTAAGATGTTGGCGAAGATGGCGCAGGGCTGCTGCTAATGCTTGCTCTTTTATGACATCGAGACAATACCGTAGCAGGATATCATCGGAAGGTGTGGATATTTGGTTCAGTTCCACACCGCAAGTCGCCACGTATACGAAGATGCGCTCGACAGCATCGAGATTGGCCCGCAGGACCCGACTGGTGAAGATGACACCTCCCACATCTACGGCACCATCCTGCTTATTCTCGATGTAGCAGACCTCGTAGATGGCCTTGGGCCGCACTACTTCCTGGGCTACAGCCACCAGCTCCCGCACCTGGGCCACAATCTCTTCGCCTGCCGCCGAAAGATGAACCTGGCGAATAACCTCGGCAGCGTCCAGATTAAACGGGATCGTATCGAGCACTTGCATGCGTTTAGCAGCCTTCTGAGCCTTACCGCGCCAGCACACACACTTTCCGCCGGTAAAACGCTGTCTATGGCTCTATACTATTGTCATCGGTTACCATGCGCAAATCCTGGTACGTCCGCCAGGCTTCATATATCGTCCCGGTATTGATCCGCAAGGTCTGACCATTCAGCCGCGCCTGCGTCGTGCAGTTCAGCTTCTCTCGGTTGATTACTATCGGTGCATCTAGATCAACTTCGAGCAGTTCCATCGGTCCCATCGAGAAGGGTTCAATCTGGTGGACATTGCGCACTGCCTCCGCAGCACCTGTCTCGATCAGTTCCCGCGTCTTCTGGGTGGGCAGGCACAAGGCTCCCTGGGTAGAAAGGGAGGTTTTCACCACCACAGTTCGCACATCCGGCATTAGCTCCCGCGCCTCGGCACAGCCGGCTGAATCTCCTGTCACCAGGATAAGTGGCACGCTAAGCTCACCCGCGATGGCCGCCTCTACGCCGATTTCCCCTACGCTACGACCATTGATTCGGATATCGAGCGTATCACTCTCATAAGAATGAGCCAGCAAAGTCCCGCTTCCTGCCTTGCCATGAAATCCCACCAATATCAAGGCATCAAACTGTTCCAGGAATTCTTGCGACAGCACAGGCTTGCCGCAAATGAGTTCACCAGCCGGATTAAACTCATCCAGCGGGATATTGCGTCCCAACCAGTGCATGTCGTAGACCACTACCCGGGTTGCACCACCGGCGAAGCATCCCGCTATCGCCGCATTAACATCATTTACCGCCATACGTTGGCCGTAAGCATACTCTGGGCTACCGGGTTCGACCTGAGCGTAGTTGACTACTCCGGTGACTCCTTCGAGATCTAAACGAATAAGGATGTTCATCTGTTGTTAATCTCCCAGTGATGGTATCAACTGGACTTTACCCGCTTGCCCGGAGAGAACCGCGGTAAAGGCCTCGTCAAATTGCTTCATAGGAAAGCAGTGTGTTATCACCGGCGTAATATCCACTTTCCCCTGACTTAGCAGAGCTTCCGACTTCTCCCATGTCTCAAACATTCTTCGACCATGCACGGTCTTTAAGGTAAGTTCTTTGTGCATTAAGTCAGGCATAACGTCGGTGATTTGCACAGGACCCTTAGGGTTCCCCACCTGCACAATGAAGCCTCCCTTGCGCAGGTAGGAAAACATATTGTTGATTACTGAGGGCACCCCCGAAGCTTCGATGATGCAGCCCACCCCATCACCACTAGTCTGGCTCAGTATTGCTTCTTGCAAGTCAGTCTCACCAGCATCTACGACCACATCAGCGCCCATCGTCATGGCCAGATTCAAGCGGAAGGGATTAATGTCAGAGGCGATGATTTTCGCAGCGCCCATGTAACGAGCAATTCCAATAGCGAAAAGCCCGATCGGCCCGCATCCAGTCACAGCCAGTGTATCTCCCCGGGGTGCCACTTCCTCAACAGCGCGCAGCGATACTCCAAACGGTTCCAGCAAACAGGCGATTTCCGGAGAAAGATCGGTGGACAATTGATAAACGGCTGAGGCCGGGATCATGGCATACTCAGCGAAGCAGCCATCAATCTGATGACCAAACAAAACCAGGTTCTGACAGAGATGCTGAAGCTTGTGTGTACACTGATAGCAGTGCCCACAGGGAATATGGGTTTCGGCGCATACGCGCGCACCCTCGGGAAGCCCTTCCACATCGGTACCTATCTCTACCACCTTTCCACAGCACTCGTGACCCGGAATGAAGGGAAGGTCGCCGACCAATTGCTGCCCCAGCGGGTCCCACTTGTACATCAGGATATCAGTGCCGCAGATTGCAGCCCGCTCGACCCTGATGACTACCTGGCCAACTCCCGCTGTGGGCCTGGGCACGCGAGTGTATTCGACGAGTGTATTCAAAGCCTGGCGCGGCTGTAGTCTTCACCACCGCCATCATCGCAGGGGACTTGCGTTCATTCGGATAGTTCACAGAGCTCATTTCGCCTCTCGCAAGGGGCGGAAGAATTCACGAATGTCCTGGGCCATTTGCTCAGCCTTTTCGAAAATGGCGAAGTGTCCACCCCGTGGGAACTCAGTGAACCGCACGACATTGAAGTACTTCTCGGCCTGCGACCTGATAATGGGCACAATGTCCCTGGGGAAAGCCGCAATGCCGGTGGGTACCTCCATCTTCTGGCCCGGTTCGCGCGTCCAGGGATGATGATGCGATTCGTAGTATATGCGGATGGCAGAGCAGAAAGTGTTTGTGAGCCAGTAGAGCATTACATTGGTTATCAATTCATCTTTGGAGAATATCGTCTCAAAGTTCTCGTCCCAGTCGCTCCATGCTCGAAACTTCTCAATGATCCAGGCGGCCAGGCCCACCGGCGAGTCACTCATTGCATACGCCAAGCTCTGGGGACGTGTCATATTGATGTGCGCGTAGCCACCCTCATACATCCAATAATGCTCAGCCGCCTTCCAGTATCTGAGTTGATCGGGATCTGTCGGTCGCAGTGGAGCACCTTGTAGACCAACGCCTCGGATGATATTCGGATCCCGTTCGTCAGGCGGTACCTCGTCACGCATGCGCATGCCCATGTAGTTGATATGAACGCCGAGCAGATCCTCCGGGTAGTTGCAGCCGTACGTCCATGCAATAATGCCGCCCCAATCGCCTCCCTGGATACCGTACTGCGGGTAGCCCAGCCCGTTGACCATTAGCTCTCGGTATGCGCATGACGAGGTATATTAAAGCCCTGTTCCATAGGCGGGTCAGAAAAGCCGAAGCCGCACAGTGACGGCGCCACCACTGTGAAGCAGTCTTCAGGGTTACCGCCGTACGAGATCGGATCAGTTAGCATAGGAATTATTCGCAGCAGGGTAGTGATGGACCAGGGGTAGCCGTGCATTATCAGTAACGGCAAGGGGTGCGGCCCCCGGCCTTGTTCATGAATGAAATGCACACCCAACCCCCCCACATCTGCCTTGAAATTCGCGAAACTGTTCAGTCTGCGCTCTTCGGCACGCCAGTCATACTCATTGAGCCAGTAGTCCACCAGTTCTTTCATGTAGGCCAGGTTGGTGCCATAGTCCCACCCGGCATCAGGCAGCTCGTTGGGCCATTTGACTCTGACTATCCGCTCTTTCAAGTCGGCCAACACTTCGTCCGGTACGCAAATAGTCATAGGCGCAATATGCATTCTTTCTGTCTCTACCTTTCTGCGCTCAAACTTACGTCCTCGGCGCGAACCCGGGTGTTTCGTCTCCCGGGCCGTTAGGGAACCAGTATCTGATCTCCAGCTCCACGTCCGAGATGCCGAGCGGCAGCTCGCTTTGAA
>JALGTD010000085.1 GCA_029821515.1 Candidatus Zipacnadia bacterium
TGGCTGGCCTGGGAACCAGTACTCAGCAGCACTTCCGGCACACCACTGCGGCCCAGCAGTTCCAGTTCGTACGATATCAAAGGACGATTGAGCACGGGCAGCAGCGCCTTGGGCATAAGATAGGTCAGCGGGCGCAGGCGAGTGCCCACCCCACCCACCAGGAGCACGGCTTGAGATATCGGACCGGCTGCTGCCATCGCACCCCTCTGTGCGTTCAGCCCGGCACAACCGTTACAGTCACGCGCCGCTCGCGCGGCCCGTCAAGCTCCCCGAGCATTATCCGCTGCCAGGTGCCCAGCTCGACTTCCCCGCCACTGACCGGCAGGCAAGTGCTACTGCCCATAAGCGAAGCCACCAGGTGGGCTTCGGCATTGTTGTCAATACGGTTGTGCTGCCAGCTACCGCCGGCAGGCAACTGATTGATGAACTGGAGCGTATCAGCTACCAGGCCACTTTCATTCTCGTTAACATAGACCGTGCAGGTACAGTGCGGCACCGAGATGCAGGCCAGCCCCTGGTCACAGCCGGCCGCACGGACAGCCTCCTGCACCCGGCTGGTTATGTCAGTTACCTGGCGGCGCTTGCCCGTGCTTATGCGAAATTGCTGTGTCGGCATAGCCTTATCTTTACCTCCGGGTTTCCCCGTTGCCTGGCCGCACCGACTCCAGGCGCAGTTGCAACTCGCGGGCACCCATATATTCATTGAACTCGAGGGTGAAACAGATGTCAATCCGCTGACCGGCTTGGATCCACCCGCCAGCTCTAGCTAGCCCGAAACCAATACAATCCCAGTAGCCCTTCTCCGAGCTAACCTGCAGCTTCAGATGACGTTCCTGGCTGCCGACGCGGCGACAACTGGACACCTCTACATCCCGAGCAACAAATCGCGGCTGGGGATTGTCCTGGCCGCACGGTTCCAGAGCCTGCAAGTCTTCCAGCAGAGACTGGTCAATCTCCGCCAGGTCTACCTCAGCATCGGCGCGCAGCCGGGCTTGCCAGCCGTCGGAGCCCAGGGCCTCTGTGACCAGGTCATTCATGCGCTGGCGGAAGGCAGGCAGATTCTCGCGCTGTATGGTCAGGCCGGCCGCCGCCGCATGACCGCCGTGCTTGACCAGCAGATCGCTGCAGCTTTGCAGGGCCTCAGCAATGTCAAATCCCTCCACACTGCGGGCCGAGCCGCGCGCTTGGTCACCTTCGTGGACCAGCACCATAGCCGGACGGCGGTAGCGTTCCAGCAGGTGGGAGGACACAATTCCGACCACACCGATATGCCAGCCCTCAGAATCCAGGACTAAGGCAGGTGCTTGCTGCAGCTCCTCACTCTCGTCGATCATCTCCAAGGCTTCCCGGTAGACCCGCTCCTGCTCATCCTGGCGCTCGCGGTTCAGACTATCCAAATACAGAGCCAAGCGCCGCGCTTCGACCTCGTCATCAGTCAGCAGCAAGTCCACAGCCTCGTTGGCATCAGCCAGCCGGCCCACCGCATTAAGCCGCGGCGCTATCCGGTACGAGACATCTCGAGCCGTAATGTGCGAATCCAACCCGCATATATCCAGCAGAGCCGCCAATCCCACTTTTCTGGTCTGGGGCAGCAACTTCAGACCAGACGCTGCCATCAGACGATTTTCACCGCGCAAAGGCACCATATCGGCGACTGTGCCCAGCGCCACCAGATCAAGGAAGGCCCGCTGCAGCGAGGCCTGCGAGACCTCCAAAGCCCGGCAGACTGCTGAGGCCACTTTGAAACACAGGCCCACGGCCGCCAGCTCCGATTCGGGGTACTGCGAATCGCTGCGCTTGGGATCAATGATTAAGGCCCCTTCAGGAAGCTGCGGGCCAGGCTCGTGGTGATCTATGACAATTACATCAGCGCCGCCAGAGCGAGCGGTCGCAATAGCCTCGTGAGCAGACACTCCGCAGTCCACAGCGACTATCAACTCGATGTCCTTCTCGATGGCCCGACTGACCGCCTGTGAGCTCAGGCCGTACTGGTCGTTGATGCGGTGCGGAATGTAATAGCTGACGTCGACTCCCAGTTTGCGCAGAAAACTGGTCATCAAGACACAGGCGGTGATGCCATCAACATCGTAGTCGCCGTGGACCAGCACATGCTCATGATTGCGCACCGCCTTGACCAATCGAGCGACAGCTAGCTCGATATCAGGAAGACTGGATGGATCATGCAGCCGATCCAAAGAGGGCTGCAGAAAGTCACGGATGGCTGGTTCTGTCGTCAGCCCCCGGTTGCGCAACACCGCCGCCATAAGGAGGTGAATCCCCACAGCCTGGGCCATTTGCTGCTCAAATTGACGATCACGTGGTGGTATTACCCACTCTTCAACTGCCGGCGAGGGCATAAATGTAGACCTTTCAGTGGTCGGCGAATTCATCAGTAGTATACGGTATGGAATTAGGGACTGTCAACAGAGCCGATGCAGCAGTCACAGGCGGTGCAACAACACATTGCCTGAGCCAGCGAGAAAATCGCATAAGAGACAGAAAAGCGACGGGAAAGTAGCAGTCAACCCGACAAAAACAACAGCCGGCCCTCAAACCAGGACCGGCCGCCTATTGATTAGAACGGAAACGACTTGTAATCAGATGCCGCCTTCAACTATCCTGCGGGCTATTGCTTCTGCGTCTATCTCCAGAGTGCCCTGAGCGAGCTTGCGCTTGGCCTGAGCGACTTTTTCCTGACGGACCTCAGGTACACCGGATAGCGCCTGGTGAGCGCGCTGAATCTGCTGAGCTTGATGGCTGAGGTTGACCTGATCGGCCGGGACAGCTTGGCTGGACTTTGCAGCAGCGTCAACTTCGCTCACCTGTTCACCGCGAGCGGCCTCCACCGTTTTGCGGGTAATCTCTGACAGTTTATTGGGATCGATTCTCACAGTAACTGCTCCTTCAGATGCTCCCGACGTGCCTTTCGCGAACATTATATTGGCACTTTAGGGAAAAACTTTAATAATTTGTGTACTTTGCTTGTCCGCGCTTAAGTTCAACGCTGGTTATACCAATAATAACATTCTATGTCCGGTGAAAAACTCCTTCTTGCGACCGAGGCTATCGGAGGCGTAGACCTTGGGGTACTCGCCAAATCGAACCAACTGACGCAGCAAACACTGTCACAGACACGGTGTTACAGGGCTAGGAGCAGGAAGGCCGCCACAAATAGAGAGACTACTTCGGGATAGATTCCTTAATCTTTTCCACTTCTTCCACTGGCAAAGAGCCGACCAGCGCAAAAGAGAACGGGCCAGCTACCCAGCACTCCCCCAACCGCTGCCGGCCGGTGCGCATATTCAGCCCGCGCGGGCCCTGGAACAGTGAAAAGCGGTCTACTCCGTTAGAGAAGGGCAGCCACAACACGAGCTGCCCCCTCATACGAGCCACTGCCACGCGGCTACGCTCCAATTGATAGCCCTCCGGTACGTAGCGCGGCAGTTTGGCCGAGAATCCGGCCTGACGTTCAGCTTGCTTAAGGTCCACCCGTGGCAGTGCGGGGGGTACGCGAACAATACGAGCGTCTTCCGGAGGGGTGAAGGTGAACAGGTCAGGGGAAAACTTAGGCTCATAGGTAATAGTAGTAAAGTATGCCGAGTAGGTAATCGTACCACGAGGGCAGAACCGCTGCACCTTGAGCTGGATGAACTTTTCGTGATCAACCCACAGTTTGCACACGGGGCGGCCTGCCGGGGTGGTCAACTCTATGATGTGGGCCAGTCGCCCCGCCATGTGCTCGTCGCCAAGATAGCTAGCACCCAGCCGGGAAGAGGAGCCGGGCGTGGTCAGCATTTCTACGAAGCCTGGCCGGTGCTGCTCAGAGGCGTGACTGACTATTACTTTGTGAACGCGGGGATAGTATTCCCAGCAGGTCTGGCCATCACAAATCTCCGTGCGGCCCCGCTGATCGGGCGGCTCAACTACCACCACTCGCTGTTGACCACCATGATCCTGTGAGACCTTTTGAATAAAGCCGGCGACTTTTTGCCCCTGCTGAAACATCACCACAGTACGGTAGCCCTGGTGAGGGACATCGTGGCCAGCCGGCACACTGCGCTGGACCACTCGCCATGCCCAATTCTCGGCTGCCCTTGCCCACGGCACCATCCCGGCCAGACAGAGCAGACCAATAATGCCGGCTACCAGCAATCGCGGGGTTGGTTTTTTATGGATTGTGTGCTTCACGACTATTCTTCCCCAGGTGAGTATGAAATCAGATTGAGGCCGGGGTCATTAGTCAGGGCAAAGCTGCGACTATACTGGCGATGCCGCAGCATAATCTCGTCCATTATCGGCAGCGAGGCCTCGGTGGCAGGCGAATGGCTGGCAATTATCGGCCCAGGTGCAGGTGGCCCAAATCTATCTCCGGGCAAGCCTACAAACAATCCCACCGCCAGCGCTACAATCGCCACTGAGACGCCCGCCCAGGCTACCTGTGGCGCTATCAGGGGAGTAGGTGCTCGATGTACTACGAATATCCGCTCGATCAAACCAATCCTGGGCCTGGACTCATCCACTTGCACTCGCCGCTTAACAGTGAGTGCAAAGCCTTCGGGTGCCTGGAGGGCCGGCAGGTTGTGTAGACGCTGGATCAGCGAATCCATCTGCCGGGCAAACTGGGTACACGCCGGACACCGGGCCAGGTGCCGCTCGATGGCCTGCTGAAGCCGCTCGCTGCGGTCTTCGGGTGCAATTACAACAATTATTCTGCGGAACTTTGCGCAACGCATTATGGTACTCCCCTACTATCGTCAAGATGACTGATCACGGCAACCCTGCTAGCCACTCTTCGGCGTCTATCTTCTCTTCGAGCTTATCGCGCAGTTGATTGCGAGCATTGAACAATCTGCTCTTGACCGTACCGACCGGACAGCCCAGCACCTCGGCGGTCTCTTCGTAGCTCAATCCTTCAATATCGTAAAGCGTAATGACTGTCCGCAGTTTAGCCGAAAGTTGGGCAATTACCTCGGCCACTATCTGTTGAAGATGGGAGCTTTCCACCCGGCTGACGGTTCCGCGTGTGTCGGCGGGCAGTTGCCGTCCCATCTCCCCTTCGTCAGTTTCTACCGGCTCATCCAGCGAAAAGGTGTCGGCCCAGCGCGACTTGCGGGCGCGGGCTGCATCAATGGCCAGATTGGTGGCGATCCGATACAGCCAGGTCGAGAAGCTCGCCGCTTCGCGAAATCCCGCCAAGTTTTGATAAGCGCGGATAAAGACCTCTTGAGCCACGTCCTCGGCCTCCTCCGGGTCGTGCAGCATTCGGAATACATAACCATAGATATTGTCCTGATACTCTTCGACCAGTATCCCGAAAGCCTCATCGTCGCCCTGCTTGGCCCGGTGTACCAATCCCGAAATGTCTACCTGCGCTGTGCTAGCCTCAGTCATAATCGTAGACGTATCTTCAGCCCTAAGGTTCACTGGCTGTGCCAATATCGGTTCACTGTTCAGATTCCTGGTTGTCAGCTTCAGCAGGACCGACAAAGATACTTCGCTCAAAGTAGGGATGGTATCGTGACCAGCGCCCGGGCTGGTCGCGCTCGCGATCAATAACCTGCTGAAAGCCCTGGACCCGAGCATCCAGGTTGTCGGCATAGTGCAAGGCGCAGGCCTCGGGAGTGGATGGCAGAATCGGTGCCCCCCATTCTCGACGTCCGTGATGACTGAGCACCGCATGAGTGAGAGTATTAGCAAGATGCTGGGGGAAATCGGGTAGTTGGGCAATCTTATCGGTCAGCATCCGGTCAGTCAACACCACGTGCCCCAGGAACCTCCCCTCATCGCTGTAGTCATAGCTCAGTTCGCCTTCCAGTTCGTATATCTTACCCAGATCATGCAGCAGGCCAGCAGTGATGAGCAGGTCGCGGTCAAGCCCGGGATACAGTTCGCTGGCCTTCTTGACCAGCTCAACCACGTTGAGGGTATGGTCAAGAAGCCCACCGCGATAGGCATGATGCAGGGTCTTGCCGCCCGGCGAGGTGGAGAATCGGCCCAGCACCTCCTCGTCGCCGAAGATAGCTTCCAGCAGCTTGCGTAGATGAGGATTATCAACCTCAGCGACATTAGCCTTGAGCTGCTCGACCATCTCCTCGGGGCTGCGAGGCCCTGTGGTCACGAAATCGGCGGGGTCATATTCGTCGGGCTGGCAGGGCCGGATCGCCCGCACGATGACCTGGGGCGTGCCCTGATATTCCTCAACCTGACCGGCAACCATAACCACCTGGCCGGGCTGGAGCGCACCCGCCGCCTGCTCAGCATTGTCCCACATCCGCCCGGCTATCTCACCGCTGCGGTCTTTCAGTGTCAGGTTAAGATAGCTGCCGGGTTTGTTGCGAAACGGCGCCAGGGAGATATCGGTGACCACAAATGCTGCCGAGACATTGTCGCCTGCGCTAAGTTCACTAACCAGTGGCTTGCTCATATTACTCGCTTCCTTCGCCCGTAAATGAAGATTAGAACCTACTCAATCGGCCACTCGGGAATGATCTGGTCAATCTCCGCCATCACCTGCCGCGTCTCGCGCAGGGCGAGGACGATCTTCTGGTAATGAGTGATGTCATCGTAGCTTAGC
>JALGTD010000086.1 GCA_029821515.1 Candidatus Zipacnadia bacterium
CTGGAGGGCCACCGTTTGTGGTGTTTAGGGCCAAATTAGCGGGATAGAAAGTGGGTGGGGGACGAGGTGAAAGCAAACAATAAACAGGGCATAGGCGGGGAAATGGCAGCAGAACGGCAGCACAAATGCAGCTCAACAGCAGCCCAGAGGCAGCACAGCAGCAGCATAACAAGGTAACGGCCAACGATAGAGGGCAGGAGCGACAGAAAGTCGCTCCTGTAATGAAGGGGGATTTAGTGGCAACCACGGAGGGGATGGGGGAATCAACGGGAAACGGACGGGCGCGGCAAGCAGCGCCCCTACGATTGACGACAGATAGAGGCAGACAACAGCAGACAAAGGTAGTACAACGGGAAAGCAAAACGGTGGCTGGAGGGCCGCCGTTTGTGGCGTTTAGGGCCAAGTTAACAGGATAGGAAGTCGGTGGGGGGCGCGGCGGAAGCAAACAATAAGCGCACTATAGGTGTCTAATGTAATAGGCTTGTGTAACTAACTTGAGAAAAGCGAGGTGAGTCAAATGTCAGGTACCATCGGTTTCAGAAGTGTCGGACTTATCGTAGCCATTGCGCTGGCCAGTACGGCGTATACCGCCAGGCCCGCACACGCCGGAGGGGACCTGGGTAAAGTGCTGGCGGGCGCAGTAGTAGGCTACCTGGTCTACAAAGCGCTGGATGACGATCACCCCAGCCCCCGGCACCACCAACAGGCCTACAAGCCCCCGCCGCCGCGGCATCACCCCGGCCGAGTTGTCTACAAGAAATGGTCTCCGCCCAGGTGGGGCCAGAAGTGGAACTGGCGCGACCAGTATAGGTGGGGCGGGAAGTATGACCAGCGCGACCAGTACAGAGGGGACCGGGATCGTGATCGGGATCGCAACTGGGACCGGGATCGTGACCGGGATCGTGACTGGGACCGGGATCGTGACGGAGGCGGCGGCCGTCACTGAGGGGTAGGCCAGGCCCGAAGCTATCAGTCGAGAAAAGCGGCAACGTAGTCAAGGAGGACAATCTCGTAGGCGGCAGTGTCCGGATGAGCGGCCAGAGCGGGATTGTCCTCCCGTAGTTTGTGGCGGGCGGGATGAGGAGCTATTTCTGCTCGATGAGGACTATGCTGACCTGGTCCTCGTCATCGGCCTGCTGGACGGCAACGGAAGTCATATTGGGCGGCTCGGTTATAAGGATGTTGAGCAGGCGAACGTCAGGCATCTTCATGTCAGAGACCTGGGCGTCAGGATACTTGGCTTTGTAGAAGTCAGCAACTTTCTCAAAGCTGTCGGTGGTGGTGAAGACGAAGTTGAGCTGCTTGCCAGCGGCAGTTTCAGTGGTCTGCCCGCCCTGTTGGGTGGCGCCCGGGTAAATGGCCAGGGATAGCGCGGAAGTGTCGAGATCTTCCCCGATGGTCACAGAGTGCTTCTCGCCGGATTCGTCTTCGACAGTGATAGTGGTCTGCTCGTCAGCCTTGTCGGTCTTGATCTGAACCTCGCCCTCGTCAGTCTTGATGGTAGTCTCACCGGTTTGCTGTAACTGGCGGCCAGCCTGGACGGCTTGCTGGGCCTGGCGGGTACGGCCGCAACCAATTAGTAACACGGTGGAGAACAGAAGGATGGATAGGGCAGCATTGCGTAACATAAGGGGCTCCTCCGGGTGGGGCGTGATGAATGCAAGTGAGGAGATTATAAAGGCAAAAGGCGGGGAGGTCAAGGAACGACAGAGGACACCAGCACAAAGGCAGCAGTACAGCAACTGAAGAGGCAGAGATGCCTCCTCCACTGGTGATGGGCCCTTCGGTAAACTCAGGCCAATAAGCACAACAGCCACAGCTATGATTCGAGGAGGGCGGCGATGTAGTCGAGGAGGACAATCTCGTAGGCGGTAGTGTCGGGATGAGCGGCCAGAGCGGGATTGTCCTCCCGTAGTTTACGACGAGCCTGGGCTTCGATCTGCTGGTGCTCAGCAGGGGAGAGGGCGTCCAGAGCGCGACGGCACCGGGCAAGGGTTTGCTCGCGCTGGTCCAGCTCATTACGGCGTTGGGCGCGGCGCTGGCGTTCCTCCTCGGCGGCACGACGAGCCTGGCCCTCGGCAGCCTGAGTTTTCAAATAACTGGCGGGGGCAGCCCAACTGTTGCGGACGGCCTCCACTAACATAGCCGGAGGGTCGTTGGGGTCGCGATAGGGCAAGTATTCGAGCTGGCGGGCGACTTCATCAGCGTTTTGAGTGAGCAAGCGGCGGGCGACAGAAGCAGTAATGCCAATGTCGGTGAGCTGGTCGAGTAAATCAGCCTGAGGGCCGGTGGGGACAGTGCGCGAAGTGGTGGGGAACCAGTATTTGACGCGCTCGCCGACATCGCGGCCGGGGCGGTAGTACTCGAAGCCAGCCAGAAAGCCGTGAGCAATAAGCTCCCGGTGGGCACGGTCCAGCTCCTGCTTGATGTGGCTGGGATAGTAGTTGCGACTCATACCCAATTTCTCGAAGCCGAGCTTGCGCAGGTCAATGCGGAAGGCAGGCTTGCCGTCCAGACGCTTCTTGTCGAGGTACCGGAAAAGGCGGCGGGAAACGGCGCTGCGTAGGCCGAAGTAGAAGCCGGTGTCGAGCTGCTTGATATTGCCCGCCCGGAAGGAGGCAAAAATCACCTCGTTCCAGGCAATATAGCTACGCGGCAGAGGGCGGTCAGGGCCGGACGCCTTGCGGCCACGGAGCTCGCTGTAAAGAGCATAATCATCGATTATGTGGAAGCCGACATCCACGTAGGACTGGCGAGACTTGTCCCAGAAGGCCTGCTTGGCGGTGATGGTTACGCCGAGCAGGCGATCGAGAGCGGCTTTCAGGCGGCGGTAACTGCCCCCTTTGTCAGGCCAACCAAGGCGGTGGATCAGGTCGTAACGGGTGAGGTGGATGACGCGGTTGGCGTAGTTTTGCTCGCGAGTGACCTCCATAAGAGCAACGTAAACCTGCTCGTCGGAGGCTACCGGCAGGCCGAACTCCTCGCCACCCGTCACTATCCAGGTGCGCTCGACAGCCTCGCCGCCCTTGCCACGGATAGTATCGGAGAACTGGATGGACTCGACCCCGTCGGGCTGGCGGTCAGCAAGCAGCGTGAAGGGAAACTCAGCCAGGTTCATCTCGTCGCCACCCAGGCGCGGAGGCCGGATGACGACCTGGCTGCGTCCTTCACCAGCGCGCTTTGCCGCGAATTCAAGGTCGTCCTGCGGGATAGCCATTGGTCAGGTCCACCCAGCCTGAATGGTTCAGGAACAGATTTTGCGGAAAACCCGCTTTTTGAAAAAAGCCGGTTTCCCGCACCTTTCCGGCAAAAACTTTAGAAGTAAAGTAACCCAGTTGATACTTGCACCATGTCACCGTCTATGACAAACGAGGAACTGGCGCTAATGCCTTTTGACGACCACGGTACGTCTTGACAGAGCGTATCCCTTGTATCTTCGTGAATAAAACAGGCCAGCAAACGGCGCTCTTAAGATAGATTCACCATGAGGGGAGGGAAGTCCTTCATAGGATTAAGATAATCTTAAGAAGGGTGTTGGGGAGAGTAAGAGTGAGAGGGGAATGGAACCTTTTCGGCGGAGGATGAGTCAAAGGCACAAATTGAGACATAGCGACAATACCTAAGGAGAGCTTGTGTATGATGATGAGCAGAAGGCGCTGCGCATTTGCTATCATAAGCGTGGCATTGATCATAGGGCTATTGGTGGCTGTAGGTTTGGTAGGGTGTGGGGGAGGGGACAGTGGGCCGGCGGAGAGCGCCTCAGCGACCAGTGCGGTGGGAGAATCAGACGGGGAGGTGGCCGTGGGGCCGAGTGCGGGGCCCGACCTGGGCGATATGGACTCGGATGACATTCCGACGGCTACTGATGCACAGATGATCATGGATATTGTAGTTGATCCGGATAGCTATGACGTAGGGGAGAAGCTTGTTGCGGATTGTGAGGACCCGCAGTATCCTCCAATCAGTGTTGTGAACATTGGGGATGCACTGAAGGTGCTGCGCGCGGCCGCCGGAGAGATAGCATGGCCATTTAGCGGCGGCGGGCCACCGCCCCCACCGCCGATATAAGGTATTCAGCGAAATAGCAGAAGAAACTTCGGGAGGACTTTGGGATGTATCATAAAATAGGAATAGCGACATTGATAGCGGTGATTCTGGTTGTGGCAGGTTGTGGGGGAGGGGGAGGCAATGGAGGGAATGGCGAGCCGGATGTCTATACGGTCTATGGTGAGAATGCTGAGGTGGCCCAGGGCGGTACGACGACGGTATCCATATACCTGGCCAAGCCACCGGCAACGCCGGCTGGTTATCAGATGACAATAAACTACAATGACAGCAAGCTGGAATTGGTGGGGGGAGATAGCTCAGTACAGGCAGGGGCAGCGGTGCCGGCCTCGCCGAATCATATCATCGCTAATAACGTGAGCACGCCAGGGGTAATTCAAGTGACAGTGGTGGGCTGGAATGGCAGCGAGATAGTGAATTTGAGTACATCCAACAACGAGATACTAAGTATTCAGTTCCAGGCAGTTGGCGATCCGGGTGTTGTGGCGATTGATATTGATACCACCGCAGAGGCACCCACGCAATTGCAGTTGTGGACGAGCGGCGCCAGCCAAATTGGGCCGCCGGAAGCGGTGATTGATGGGACGGTGACGATTCAGTAGCTGAGCGGGGAAGTGGGCAGGAAGATAGAGGGCTTTCCCGGTAGAGGGCTCTTTTTCGTTCGGGTAGAGGGAGAGGCAACTTAGGTGCTACGGCGGCGGAGCTTCGCGCCCAGGCCCAACAGGCCCAGGGCGAAGAAGGCAATCGTGGCGGGCTCGGGAGTGCACATCTCATTGTCGTGAGCAGCGTCGAGGGCGGAGTAGAACTCCGGACGCAATTGAAGATAGGTCTCCTCCCAGCCCCAATGGTCGGTATAGTAGGTGTCCTCGTAAGTGGAGGGGACCCAGTTGGTGCTGGGCCAGTAATAGTAATCCTGCGGGGAGATGTCCCAGCCACGCGTGACGGAATAGGTGGCATCCTCGCCATATAACATAGCCGCGTCGTACCACTGGGATATGGTCATATATGGGTCGAGCGTGTTGGATAGGGCAGTGGTGAGAAGGATTTCGTAGGGTCCGCCGGACGGGCCGACTCCGATGCCTGTGCCCTGCTCGGGAGCGCCCAGGATGCAGTAGAGGCCATCATTGGTCGCGGGAGCGCTTGTATCGAGGTCATGACTGCCGCCAACCCATCCTCCGGAGTGGCAGGCTCCCGACAGGACAATGACCTCGATGCCGTCATTGAAATTAGCAAATGCGTCGGTTAAATAATCATCCTCCAGACCGATGAAGGGATCGTGCGGGTCGGGGATCCATTCATCGCCCGCATATGGCGGGCCATTAGTGGGCGTGGGATCATTGTAGGGATTGGGACGGGTTGTACTTCCCTCGTCGTTGTAGAGAGTCCCAGCCGCCGTGGCCGGAGTAGGAGAAGATGAGGACGTCATCTGAGTTTAGATTGTCGCCATACCACAGCAGGTCATCGTAGAGAGTGTCGCGACCATCGCCCCTCTCAGCATCCCAGACACTCCAGTCGTCGCGCAAAGTGCAGCGGGATTGGTTCCACTCAGGGTACGGCTGCAGGGTGTTCCACAGAGTGTCATTGTCGTTGATGAAACCTTCCTGGGCGACGCCGTAGAAGTAGTAGTCAGCGTTGGCAGCCGGGACGGCCAGTAGCACCAGAGCGCACAACGTCCCCAGAAGGTGAAGGCGGCGACTGTGTACTTGTACCGGTAAATAGCTCATCTGTTCTTGATTGTACCCTTATTGGGCAAGTAAAACAAGGTTTCCCGACGAGAAATCAAGTAAGAGGAAGGAATCGGTGGACGAGAGGCGAATGATATAGAGATTATGCGACTAAGGCCAGAGGAGAAAGACGAGATGGAGCTGGTTGTCCAAGTAGAGTAACCTTAGTTTATGGCGCTATCACAAACTGGAATATCCGCAAAAGGAGTGAGAAAGATGGCAGATGTAGAGTTGGCAATTAATGGTGGACCGAAGACGGCAACTGAAAAGTTCCCGCCGTGGCCGTGGTATACCGAGGAGATTATCCAGTGCGTAACCGAGCCGCTACGCACCGGAAAAACCAACTACTGGACCGGGCCGCTGGGAATGCAGTTTGAGGAGGCATTTGCAAAATGGGAGGGCCGGAAATTTGGAATCTCGACCAGCACTGGGACCAGCGCATTGCACGTGGCGCTGGGAGGGCTCAATATTGGGCCAGGCGATGAAGTGATCGTGCCGTCGTATACGTTCATCGGCACTCATTTCCCGGTGTGCCAGGCACTAGCAGTGCCGGTGTTTGCCGATACGGTGCCCAATGGACATACGATCAGTCCTGATTCAATTCGCGAAAAGATTAGCGAGCGCACCAAGGCGATAATTCCAGTGCATCTGTATGGCTGTATCTGTGATATGGATGCAATTATGGATATCGCCAAAGAGTATGATCTGTACGTGATTGAGGATACTGCGCAGGCGCACGGCGGCATGTATAAGGGCAAGAAGGCTGGGGCCGTCGGAGATGTGGGATGCTTTAGCTTCTGCCAGAGCAAGCACTTCAGCACCGGCGGAGAGGGTGGAATGGTGGTAACGGATAATGAGGACTGGACCTGGCAGATGCGCAGCTTCCGCGACCATGGGTATGCCGTGCAGGAGCGAATGAGTCTGCTCGAGATGGAGCAGGCATTACCGTACATCCACGTGCGTGTGGGATTCAACTATAGGATGACGGAGATGCAGTCGGCAATTGGGCTGAAGGAACTGGAGCGGATTGATACGTGGAACCTGCCCGGACGTAAACGCAATGCGGCTATTTTAGACACGGAGCTAGGGGAGATAAAACAGATCCTGGCACTGCCGCCCAACTCGGAGGAAGTGCAGAATGCGTACTGGCTATATCCAATAGTGCTGGATATGGAGCAGCTTGATTGTGATATTAGCCAGTTCACGGAGGCGCTGACTGCCGAAGGTATCCCCAACGGGAACGTGCAATGGCCGCAGGGCTATAAAGAGAAGGCGTATGCCGAGCATGTGGGGTTCGGGGAGAAGAAGTATCCATTTGAGAGTCCGGATACGCGA
Source organism: Candidatus Zipacnadia bacterium (assembly GCA_029821515.1). Lineage (GTDB taxonomy): Bacteria > Armatimonadota > Zipacnadia > Zipacnadales > Zipacnadaceae > JALGTD01. The sequence goes on from JALGTD010000086.1 coordinate 7,125, forward strand.
CCAGAGGCGGTAGACTACAAGAATGTGTACCTGCCGAATGCGGCGGCTATGGAGACCAAGTGCTTCTGGGTGCCAGTGCATCCGACCTATGAGCCAGAGCATATAGAACTGATTGCCGCGGGTATTAAGAAGGTCATTGGGGCATATTCAAAGTAGTAGCAGCTTTGTTCCTAACCGAAAAGGAGGCGATTCACCTTGGCTGAGGCTAATATAAGGTGGGGCGTGGTTGGGGCAACAGGGATTGCCGATAAACGTACTATTCCCGAAGGGATAATTCCGGCAAACAACAGCGAACTGGCGGCGATTATGAGTCTGCCGGGGACCGGCGTAGAACAGCTTTCGGAGAAGTACGGGGGCGTGCCGTGGTTCACAGAAATGGAAGAGATGCTGGATAGCGTGGAACTGGATGTCTGTTATATAGCGACGCCGCCCTATACTCATCTGGAGCAAGTACGTGCCTGCGCGGAGCGGGGTCTACATGTCCTGTGCGAGAAGCCGTTGGATATTACCGTCAAAGGTGCTGAGCAGATCCAACAGGTATGTGAGGATGCCGGGGTGAAGCTGGGCATCGGCTATATGATGCCCTTCCACCATCTGGCCGTAGAAGCTAAACGGCTAGTTGAAGAGGGGACGTTAGGGCAGATTGTGTCGGCGCGAGCACAATTTGGGTTCGATTATCCGCCGATGGAAGGGGCCTTCCGGCAGACAAAAGAGTTGCATCGGGGCGGAGTGTTTATGGATGTGGGCAATCATAGTGCGGGGTTGTTAGAATTTGTGATGGGGGCGCGAGTAGATGCGGCAATGGCGATGGTGGAGAATGTGGTCCATAACTACAAAGGAGTGGAGGACACAGCCACGGCCATTCTGCATTTCGACAATGGTGCAGTAGGCATCGTGGATACTTCGTTCTGTACCGATGCGGCTAAGAACCTCCTGGAGATTAACGGGGCAGAGCGGACGCTGGTTGCCCAAGGGATACTCGGACAAACTCCTGGAGGAGTGCTGCAAGTCGTGGAGACCTATGAGGGCGCCCAGGAATATCTGCGGATCGAATCAGATTGTCGGAACATGTACCAGGAGGAGATTGAGGCCTTCGCAGATGCAGTTATTAACGATACTAATCCACCCATGGACGGGGAAGAAGGAGTGTGGAGCCAACGGGTGGTGGAGGCGGTCTATCAATCCGCAGAGACGGGGAAACTGGTGAGGATGGCCGATATATAGGGACAGTTTTTGCTTCGTATAATTTATATTATGTTAACTTACTACTGACAGAAGGCAGCAGTCCAGGTATTCCTGGCGTAGTTTGTGGCAAGCCCGAGGAAATGGCAAGTGTAAATTACTGGAGGTATATTGAGAGCAAGGGCTCTGAGCCAGCAGGATAGGTGCCAACTGCTCAAGCCGAACTGGAGCTTGATTACCGCGCGCCAGTGCCGTGGATGATTACCCCAAGAGTACGGTGCAGTATCTCCATATCCAGCCCAAATGACAGGTGGCGGATGTAGTACAGGTCGTACCGGAGCTTCTCATATACGTCTCCGGAACAGCTATCATAATGATGATTGACCTGAGCCCAGCCGGTTATGCCCGGGCGGACGCTTAGCCGGATCCGATAGAAGGGCAAGTCCCGGGCAAGCTGGCGGACAAACTGAGGCCGTTCGGGCCGTGGACCAATCAGGGCCATCTCGCCAGTTAGCACCTGGAAAAGCTGAGGTAACTCGTCAAGCCGCGTTCTGCGTAGTAGCCGTCCTATCCCGGTAACACGGGAATCATCTTCAGTAGCCCATACCGGTCCCGTGGTGTCTTCAGCATTGGGAACCATCGTGCGCAATTTGAGCAGCCCAAAAGGCTTACCGCCCCGGCCCATGCGCTCTTGACGATAAAACACCGGCCCCGGGCTGAGTATCTTTATGAGCAAAGCGCAGGCCGCAATCAGCCCCGCAGCTACCGGGAGCAGCAAAACGACAATAGCAACTTCTATTATGCGCTTGCCATAGCGATTATAGATGCCGGCCGGCGCCTGGCAGAAGTCCTGCGCAACAACTCCCTCACTATCTGCCACAGTGCCCCCCGCATTGTTAGCAGAGGTATGTTCAAGCAAAGCTTCGGCATGCTGGGTTACAATACGGTATTTTTGCTGCAGTTCGCTCACCGCAATTCCCCCATGCGTTTGTGCCAGGGTTGGCAGTACCTAGCCAAACACCAAGAATGTAGCTGCCAGGCTACCAAGCGTTTTGAGTATGAGCTGGAATGTAGTATCGGTACGAACCGTTTTCACCATATAGTCAGAAGGCACAATGATCACATCGCCCGGCCTAATCTCTTTGATCTGGCTGCGACGGTGCGCTGCGCCGTTAGCCCGCACCACAACTGCGCGGCCAGCATCAGCATCCGCAGCAATTCCCCCGACCATATCTGTGTAATAATCAACATTTGCCCCCTTATGGTAGGGCACCTTACCTGGGCGGATAACCGCCCCGAGTACTGCCACAGTGTTGTGGATTTCAGGTATGACAATGGTATCGCCATCCTGCACCAAAACATCTGCTTCTTCTCCGTGACTTTCCAGCAGTTTACCTCCCTCTACCGGAATGCCGCTTACCCACGCCGAAAGGCTGAGGTGACGAGGTGGGACTACCAAAGCTGTCCCGCCTCCACCGGCCAGGAGCTGACCGACATTGGAGCCCACCTGCTCCGCGAGCACAGTACGTTGCGCCTCCGCTTTCCCCTCTAGCATGTAGCCGGTTGCCTCGCGATTATACATAGCCACAATCTGCTCCAGGTTCTGGCGTTGGCCCTTGGCCAGGGCCTGCTCGCTAGGGCGGTAGATTACAATACCATTCGGATCAGCATTATCCAGCAGAGGTCCAGCTCTTTGCAGCAAGCCATATACAGTCTCCTGTTGCTTTGTACTGCCCCGCAGAACATACGCGCCGGGGTTTTCTACCTGACCCGTAATCTGCACTACTGCGGGTTGCTGCTTGAAGTCGCCGCGGCCCAGTACTGTAACCATATCGTCACTGCCCAGCACCATATCAGGATTTACGGTAATTTGCCCTTCGCTCTGGATTTCAAGCTTTAGGTGATGTACCGTGGCTGGGCCGACTCGCCGGCCCTGGGCATACTCGAGCGTATCGCTCGCTCCGGGGGCAACCCCCTGCGCCGCCAGGATTAAGTCACTGACTTTCATCCCCGCAAAGCAATCATAGTCACCAGGCTCATGCACAAAACCAGCGATGTGAACTTTAGCCGGAGGTCGGCGGGAAGCTACTCTCAAAATATCACCCGGCTGCAAAGCAATATTACTGGATAAATCGTCGGCGAGCGCCTCCTGCAGGTTGATTGTCAACATATGACGTTGACCGTCGCGCTGCAGACGCAGCACAGTAGCTTGCTCCAGATAGGCCTCCTCAGTTACCCCACCGCTCTGCATAATTAGGTCTTTGATGCGCATATCGGCCGACCACTGGTATTGCCCCGGATTTTGCACCGGGCCGACTACCTGAGCATAGGTGATTGGGGTGATTTCGTAGCGATAGAAGATGCGAACCGCATCGTAAGGAACAACAGCTAATGAATCTGCCGGAGCGTCCAGGGCACTCTGTACCGGGAAGCTCTCGTAGTGATGCTGGCTGTATTCGTCAAGGCGACGGACCTCCCCATATCCAAGGTAGGCCCCTTCGTCCAACCCCCCCGCCAGTGAAATGAGATCGCCCACTGTCATCTGCGGCGCTACCTCATAGATGCCCGGCCGACGCACCGCGCCAGTAATGTGCACCGCATTTTTCGGCATCTTGTCTATAGGCTCAACCACTACTACATCGCCGCTCTGTAAGGTAACTAGGGCGCTACTACTGTGCATTCTGGGAACAGGGCGGGTCAGGTCCAGGCTCACCACTTCCTGGCGGCGATGATTCACAATCCGCCACACCGTAACGTCTCTCAGTGACCCGCCCGGAGACGGGCCACCGGCCAGCTCGATTGCCTGCCTGCAGGTGATTGGGCGGGCTAGCTCATAGCGACGAGGACGGCGCACCTCGCCCGCCACGCCAATCTCGTCGCCGATTCTACCGACAAAGATGGTGTCACCATTCTCCAGAGGCGGATCATCGAGCGGCTCGCCTTTGAGCAGATAAGGATATAGATCAATTTTAATAGGGGCCTGACGGGGCTTTATCAAACGAATATCGCGCAACGAGCCAGCTTCGCTGGGGCCACCCGCCATATACAAACCCGTCAGTACGCTCGCCGTCCCACTCAAACCGTAGCGCCCCGGCCTGACCACGTCTCCAGTGAGGTAAACCGTAACCATCCGAGGTTGATTAATCGTTACTGTCGTTCGACTATCAACATAAAACTGACTGAGCTTCGCAGTAATCATATCGTTGGCGGTTCCTAGAGATTGTCCAGCGACTTCTATCTCCCCGGCCAGCGGCAGGTAGATGGTGCCTTCGGCCGAGACAAGTACCGTGGTGTTGAGGTGCTCGATCCCCTCGCTCCAAGTCCGAACCGCAAGTTCGTCACCAGGCCCCAGAACATACTGGGGAGAGATAGGCATATTCAAAGTGCGCGGCTCTTCTCCGCCGGTGCGGGCGAATAGCTCCTCGCCGAAGCGCTTGAGGTTCTCCAGACGCATCTCCGCAGGTAGTTCCCAGTCCTGTTCGGCTCGCTGCCACTGCGGGAATTGGGCAGGCTGACCCTCGTCTGGTGAGGGCAGCGCCTGGAACTCCGTGCTGGTAGCCACGGGCTGCATGTCCGCTTCCAG
>JALGTD010000303.1 GCA_029821515.1 Candidatus Zipacnadia bacterium
CTGGAGGAGGCCAAGGGTCCGGAGGTCACCGGTTGGATTGACTATCGTATCGGTCTGGCTAGCACCGTGGAGTTCGAACCGTTCTTCGGAGACGGCCTTATCGATGTCGGCCAGGGGGGCTTACCGGCACCCGAGCCGATGTATCCTTACATCGAGGACAATCTGAATATGGACGGTGAGTTTGATAACCTCACTGCCAAGATCGGAATCGAAGGCGAGATCACCGACGAGCTGTCCGGTAAGATTGTCCTGAAGGTCCGGGACACCTCCGATCCGCGCTGGTGGCGTGGCCTGGGGATGCTCCGACCGGCCCAGCCGCCTTCCTTGGGCATGACCATCATGCCCGCAGTTGATGGCCGCCGGGCCGAGACGGTCTGGCTGGACGAGGCGTGTCTGATGTTCCCGACCCGCGGTATTGTTAACGCGGACTGGACAGTAGGCCGCCAGTTCCAGAGCTACGGACTGGGCTTGTTGGTTAACAATGAGCGCATGTCCCAGCAGGGCGTCCGCGGCCAGTTTGACTGGGGTTCGCTGGACTGGGAGTTCTTCGCCGGTGGCTCCGGGTATGACTTCTCGAGCTTTGGCCTCGAGGCCATCGAGAATCTCATCTTCTCCGACACCACCTACGGCAACTTCATCGCTGGTTCGGATGACGGTTACCTCTCTGCGCGCTTCAGCCTGAATAATCCGAGCTGGGCGATTAGTGGTAACTATCTGGCCGACGGGTTCGGCAAGGAGGAGGGCTATGGTGCTGACTTGTGGCTGAAGTTCTTCGGCAACCGTGAGCTGTATGCCGAGTATGCCACGCTCACCACCGACACCTTCGGCACGGAGAACTTCTTCGGCGGCGATCCCGATGCGTGGATGGCGATGGTGGATATTTTCAAGGGTAATGGCTGGGGGCTACGGGGATATTACTCCGACCTCGACGCCATGTACCACCCTTACTTCTCCAGCGTCAATCCCTACTGGGAGCCGTACGGGGACGACTATCAGCCAGCCCTTTCCAGTGCGCTGATCTTCGGCTCCACCCGCTGGCAGCCCTGGATCCCGTGGGAACGGTGGCTGCGCAATCCGCTGGCGATGTCCAACGTAGAGGTCATCGGCGGACAGCTTGACTTCACGATCGGCAACACTCCGTTTGAGGCAATGTACTACAGCCTCGACAACAACAGCTCCGACTGGAGTCAGACGCAGTGGGCCACCTATCTCGGCTACTTAGCCGATCCCAGTGCGCCGCTGTACGACACCCTGTGGGCGATCCGGATGACCCAGCCACTCGCTGACGGCGTAGATATGACACTGACCTACGCCTGCCAGCAGGCGTCATCTGTGAGCGGCAACAGCGAGTTCGAAGTTGAGTTCCCGGACGTCCAGTTGCTGGTCGCCGGTGTGGTAGTTCCCTTCTAACTGAAGGTAGCTACCACCACCACAAGCCAAATAAAGGGACCCGGTTGCCCGGGTCCCTTTTTCTTATTGGCCAACGACGAAGTAATTCTCGGCTACCATCGTGTCCTGTTACCGCTCTGTAGTGAACGGATTTTATACAGATGCTCTCCGCCTGCACCATACAGCACGTTGTCTTTCAGCCCGAAAAAGACCTCGACGACGGCGAAGGGCATCGGCTGCAGTGGCTGATAGGTGTCCTGCTGCGTGTCATACAGCAGCACTGCGCCACTATTGCCGTGGTCGCTGCCGTGGATGCGAGTTTCCTCTGCTGAGTTAAGGTATGGCCCGAAGATTATAATGTAGCGGTCATCACAAGCCAAAGCGGTTTGGGCATGACAGTCGAAGGGCAGGCGGCGGATCCGCGTCCACTCGCTGGTGGTGACGTCGTATTTGTACGCGTTATCGACACTGTATGGAGGGTCGCGGTCAGTCCGATACCCGCCGAAGACATAAAGCGCATCTCCACAGGTTGTCGCAGCAAACAGCGTTGTTGGGGGGCCGGGCATAGATGGTAGCTGCTTCCAGCCCGCATCGAGATTGTGTGTGTCCAGGGCATATAGCGTATTGGAAATCTTCGTTAGTGAATAGTTGGCTACGCCTATGGCATAGATAACGTCGTCAAGGGCACCACCAACAGTGAAGACCGCCGGCTGCGGGAACGAAGGCCCCGATGACCACTCAAATTGGGGCTGTCCCTCCTCGGGATTCGCCACCCGTGTGAGAATATAGCCTTCGGTGGTAGCCTCCCCGTCTTGTCCACATCCGCCAAAGGCATACAACCTATTATCAACTACGGTGTTGAACGCGTAGGCCACTTCGTGCGGTAGATCCGGCCCCATTCGCCAGGTGCCAGTGGCAGTATCATACAACTGTGTCCACTTAACAAACCGTTTGGTCTGCTTGGTATGCCAGAAAGTGCCGCCCGCAACGATCAGGGTCTCGTCAATAATTCCGGTCATTCCGCCGGCCGTGGCCTGCAGCATATCCGGCCCCAGTGACCACTCAATGGCTATAGGCGGCTGTGCTGACCCCATCGAGCTGCCCCAGGCAAACAGCACAACCGTTAACAATAGCAGTCTGGTAGTCAATGCCAGCGAGGTCCGGAAACAACGTCCTCGTAACTCGTCGTGCCTATGTTCAGGATCTCCTGCTTGATGCATTAGTTCCTCCTGTTGGTCAAGATTTGCTGGGCGTATTGCCGAGAATATGTTACTTGACTGTGCTATTCGCTACTGCCAATGAATAACATTCTTCAAGCCGTAAGCTATCCGGTAGCCGGCAGTTGCTTAGCTCTTCCGAGGGTC
>JALGTD010000002.1 GCA_029821515.1 Candidatus Zipacnadia bacterium
GTCCTGGAGGCGGCACGACTCGCGCCGTCGGCGGGCAACCTCCAGGAGTGGCGTTTTGTGGTGGTGACCGACGAGCAGACCCGTCAGCAATTGATGGAAGCAGCTAGCGGCCAGGCCTTCGTCGGGCAAGCTCCGGTGGTGATTGCCGCCTGCGCCGAGACTGACGAGCAGGTAATGCCATGTGGACAGCCGTCTTACCCCATTGACCTGGCCATCGCCCTGGAGCATATTGCTCTGCAGGCCGTCGCGGAGGGCCTGGGCACCTGCTGGGTGGGGGCATTTGACGAGGCAGCCGTGAAGGAAGCTCTGGACATCCCCCAGGATTGTCTTCCACGAAAAGTGGGAGCAGTAACGGCAGACAACGGCAGATGACGGCAGAAAACGACGGAACGGCACGACAGCGTGCGACCGAGCCTGCCTAGCGGAGGGACTTCGACTGGCTCACCGTAAACGTAACAGCTCACCATCGCCGGCTGCGGCCACCAGCCGCACTACAGTCTTATTGTACCGCGTATTAGTGGGCAGCCCAACCCACTCGCCAGTCTGCTTGTCCAGCCTGTCAACCTGCACACCCCGGCGGCGGATCGTCAAGGTAGCAGTGTTCTCGTGCTCGTGGTCACGGTTCGCCAGCAGTAGAAAGTCGTTGTCCTCCGAGTCTTTGAAGATGCCCAGCACCCAGTGGTCCTCGGCTACTTGCGCCCAGAAGCCATCGGGAATCGGGCGAGTATCGTTGGGCAGCGGCGGGGTGTGAAAAACGTCCACCGAGTGGAGCTTAACCAGCACCGGCCCCAGCTTCTGCAGCTCACCGTTGATTACCGCAATATCCTGCCCGGTCAGCCTCAGCTTACCACCATCAAAGACGTTGCACCCGTGAAACCACTGGATGCCCTTAACTCCGTAGGCCAGGCTGGTGAAGACGCTATGGCGCATGCGCTGCATGTTCTCGGGATAGTAGTAACTGTAGTAGTTGCCCTCCCCCGCTGCCTTCCTGGCCTCGACAGGGGCGGCGTTGCCGCTCACCCATACGACCAGGGGAATCCCCGCGTCCAGGGCTGCAGCCCGGTATTCCTCCAGCCGGGAGAACTGCTTATCCTGTCCCCAGGACCACTGGTAATAATCGTAGCTGAGGATGTCGGGCTTGACGACATCAATGAATGTAGAGTGGAGACCCTGGTAGCTTCCGCCCAGGTTAATATAGCCAGGATGATTGGGGTCGGCCTCCCGGAAGGCCTCCACCCGTTCGGCAAGCGTCGGATACTCGTCCGCACCCTGGGGCTCATCCTTAATACGGTAACCCCACACCGCTTCGTCATCTTTGAGTTCGGCGGCCTGCTCGGGACTAACGCCTATGAGCATTGCCTTAAAGCTCCAATCACGGCAGACCTCCAACTTGTCCAAACCGCACATAACTACTGTCATATTGGCAGCCTTGATGGCCTCGGGGGAGGTATCATTGCCGCCGGACTTGGGCGCATCCGTCGGCCCACCCCAGAAGGAAATCATAAACTCGTCCATCTGCCATTCAGCAGCCGCCGGCATCGTCATCGCAATCACTACTCCCAGCATAAGAATGTTTCGCAGCATGTCTTCTTCCCTCCTTGAGCTTGATTATCCCTTGGCGCCCGCTGGCGGCAAGTGTATTGCCCGGCTCAGGCCGGCCAAAGCGGCCTCACCGACTACCTCGCTCATTGTGGGGTGACTGTGAATGGTCTCGGCAACATCGTCCAGCGTTAGCCCCATACGCACTGCCAGGGTGATCTCCGCGATCAGCTCACTGGCCGAGAGGCCGACTACCGTACCGCCAACAATTCGCCCTGAAGAAACCTCAGAAATCAGCTTGGCAAATCCCTGGCGCGCCCCATAGGCGGCAGCCCGTCCCAGTGCGCTGAAAGGAAACTTGCCAATCTGGCACTCGAAGTCGCAATCCTCGATTTCGTGCTCCTGGATACCCACCGAAGCAATCTCCGGGTGAGTGTAGATAACACCAGGCACCGCATCATAGTCAATCGGCTCGCCACCGCCGGAGCCCAGAGCATTTTCAACCGCGACGATGCCCTCGTGAGAGGCCAGATGAGCCAGGCCGACACCACGGCGGACATCACCGGCCGCGTAGATATTTTCAGTACTCGTCTGCAGGCGATCGTTGACCACGATGCACCCCCTCTCCAGAGCAATCCCCAGTTCCTCCACCCCAAGGTCCTCAGTGTAGGCTCTGCGGCTGGTTGCCATCAGAATGAGATCAGCCTCAACCGCTTCACTCTCGCCGGCACAGTCCAGGAGCAGCCGCTTGTGGCCGTCATTATCTTCTAACTTGGTCGCACGCGCCCCGGCAAGTACGCGGATACCCTGCTTGCTCACTGTTCTCTCCAGCAGGTCACTGGCTTCGGGATCCTCCGTGGGAACAATCCGCTCCAGCATCTCAATCAGCGTGACCTTGCTGCCGAAACCGGCGTAAACCTGCGCCAGCTCGCAGCCTACTGCACCAGCACCGATTACCGCCAGGTTCTCTGGCACCTGGTCCAGCGCGACCGCCTGGTCACTGTCAATGACGCCACCGCTGTCAATACCAGGTATCGGCGGGATAAAGGGGATGGACCCGGTACACAAAACGATACTGTCGGCTTCAAACTCCGTGGTTTGGTCATCGCCAGTCACCTGCACGCACGTCGGCTCCAGCAACTTGCCGTGACCACGGAAAACAGTTATGCCATTGCCCTCCATAAGTAACTCGACACCGGACACGAGAGTCTTGATGGCACGAGAAGCGTGACGCCGAACCCCGTCAAAGTCAATCTCGGGATCGGCGAACTTGATTCCCATCCTTCGGGCACTGTCGGCCTGTTCGAGAATCTCGACGCAGCGTAGCAGCGCCTTTGACGGGATACAGCCGCGGTTCAGGCAGGTGCCGCCCAGCTCGCGGGCCTCCACGAGGGCGGTCCTGGCACCAAGCTGCGCAGCGCGGATGGCCGCAACATAACCGGCAGGTCCGCCACCAATAATAGCGATGTCAAATTTGTTATTGTCTGCTTCTTTCATCTTTGCCTCCTATATAAAGGTGACCAATTTGCTCTATGAAACACCAGGTACAGTAGAGGGTTCGCGACAGTCTGGCAACATCCCTTCTCCTCGGAAGGTGACAAAAGACGGGGTAAGTCGATGTTCCACTCCCCAGTACAATCTACTGCGGTGACCGGGAGCCTCCTGGCTATGTGTAGAATGATAGGAAGACGATTTATGCAGTGGTAGGGCAGGCACTGGTGGTTGTTAACTGGGTGAATTGCTCTCTGTGCCTTGCTGGCCACGGCGAAAAGTTTCCCGTATTATGAGGGAAGGAAGATATGACCTAATTGCAGAATAACTGAACTACAGCAGAGGAGAGACTTGACAACCTTGCCCCAAGAGCGGTAAGATTATCAGTAGTGTGGCCTAGGTAGTTACCTGCTAATAGAGGTGAGGCAAATGGCAGAGCAATTCCGTAAGACAGTGCAAGCGCCGGAGGTGGTAGCCAATAAAGTAGGCGAGCGCCTGGATGGCGAGGTGATGGAGGCCCTCCTAGATGGATGTGTTAAGATTAATGCCTCCGACTTGCATATGAGTATCAACGAACCCCCAATATATCGGCGACATGGGCATCTATACGAACTGGAGGGCTATCGAAAATTAGATATGGACGACATGGTTGCCGCAGCGAACTTCTTCCTCGGCGAGGACAGCACTGACAACCGCTACTGGAGCCGATATCAAGAAAAGGGTGGGGCTGACATTGGCTATGCGTTCGGGGAGCAGGCCCGTTTCCGCGTCAGCGTCTTCTCCCAGAAGCAGGCTCCGACTCTAGCGCTGCGCTTAATCCCCTCCGAGCTACTAAGCTTTGAGCAGCTTGGGCTGCCCGCCGACCAAATCAAAGAGCTTTGCCACCGTCAGCGCGGCATCATTCTACTGACCGGACCAACTGGCTGCGGCAAGACCACCACTATTGCCTCTATGATAGACTACATCAATCAGGAACGCGACGTACACATCATCAGCATCGAAGACCCCATTGAATACTATCATGTTGGTAAGCAAAGCATTGTGAATCAGCGCGAGGTGGGTGTGGACGTCTCAAGTTTCTCCGAAGCAGTTATCCGTAATATGCGGTCAGACCCCGATGTTATGCTGGTCGGCGAAATGCGCGACCTGGAGACAATGCGTGCGTGTCTGCAGGCGGCGGAGACTGGTCACTTGGTCTTTTCTACACTGCACACCGTTAGCGCACCGAAGACTATTGACCGACTGGTGACTGCTTTCCCCAGTGCCGAGCAGGCAGAGATTCGGGCAATGACTTCTACCTCACTGGCGGCGGTATTCTCTGAAGAGCTAATTCCTCGCATTGACAAGGACGGGCGCGTAGCTGCTTTCGAGATTATGCTGGGTGAGGCCGGCGGCTCACCAGCCATCGGTAACCTGATTCGTGAACGGAAGACTTCCATGATGCGATCAACGATACAGAGCAGCGGCCAGTCGCTAGGCATGCAGCTTCTGGAGGCTAACCTCGCTAAGCTGGTCAACGAGGAAAAAATATCCTTCGACGATGGTTACAATCGCTCTAATGAGAAGAACGACTTTCTCAACTTTGTAGACAACAGCCAGGTGCCCGATAGTTATCAACAGGCGCTGCAAGACGTAGGCATAAAATAGGCGACAGAAACCAGCAGGGACAAACCGTGACACTACGCCGCCCACCCCTGCGTAGAAGCACTGTCAGTTCACCAAAGGAGTGGGCTGTCCGATATTGATCTGAGATAGGCTGCTGAGGTTATGTTTGCACCAGCGTTTGGGTTTTGCTATAACATAGCTGATAATTGGTCTAGTCGGTTACCGGGTGGTTTGCAGATTTGGAAGCCGAGTTAGGATTAATCGTACTCCTGCTAGGCATTTCAGCGTTTTTCTCCGGTAGTGAAGTTGCCTTCCTATCAGTCTCAGACACGCGCCTACACTACCTAGCTAAAAAGGGAGGGCACTTAGCGCGGATTTTGCTCTTTCTGCGGCGCCGTCGTGTCTGGGTATTGTCAACCGTCCTGATTGCCATCACCACATCCAACTACACAGCCGAACGGCTGGCCACTCGTGTTGCTGCCGCACACATCGGTCAAACCTTCGGTCCCCTTGTAGCCTACGTTGCCATTACCACCGTAGTCGTCATCTTCTGCGAGATTACTCCTATACAATATGCTGCCCGCCATCGTGAGGCAGTGGGCCTGCGGGCTTCGATCCCGATAGCCGTGCTGGCCATGATACTGGCGCCTGTGGTTTTCATACTAACAGGAATCACTCGGGCATTGCTATTCGTAGCAGGTTTGCGGCGAGAGATGATCAGTCCGCCAATTACCGAAGACCAGCTCAAGACAATGATAGAGCAAGGCCAGCGCCAGGGGACGGTACCAAGTCCCCAGCAGCGGATGCTGTATGGAGCACTGGACTTCGGCGACCAGACCGTGGCCCAGGTTATGACACCAAGGCCCGACATAACCTGGGTCGACCAATATCAGACCCTGCAACAAACCCTGAACATTGCCACCAGTGCGGGCCTTTCTCGGCTGCCGGTTTGTAGGCAGAACCCAGACGACGTCGTCGGGATCATCTATATCAAGGATATTCTGCCCTATCTACGGACAGGCGAGATGGAAAAGCCTGTGCGGCGGGTGGCACGTGCTTCGTTCTTTGTCCCAGAAAGTCTACCAGCCAACGTTCTACTGCAACAATTGCAGAGCAGGCACGGAAGCATCGCAGTGGTTAAAGATGAGTTTGGCGGCACGGCTGGGGTGGTGACCGTCGAGGACCTGCTGGAGGAGATAGTCGGCGAGATTACTGACGAGTACGATATCGAGGAGCCCGAGATCGAGCAGTTACCTGAGGACGAACTACTCTGCGACGCACGCATATCCTTGCACCTGCTAGCCAATTACGTACAGGAAGATCTGCCGGAGAGCGACTATGACAGTCTCGGTGGCTTCATCCTGGACCTGGCCGGACATATACCATCAGTGGGCGAGCAGGTATCGTGGGGCAAGTTGACTTTCCGCGTGGAGCAGACAGCGGACAACCGCATCGAGAAGGTACGCATCATCCCGAATAGGCCAGAGGCAGGCGACTGAAAGTGCCATCAATTTGCACGTCTATCAGCAGGTGTAAGTTGGTTGTTTGTCCGCTACCAGGAGGCCAAACGCAGCTTTGAGTATTTCTCTGACCACAATAGGCCTGGTGGCCATCGGTGTATTGCTAGTGGGCATATTTTTCGTGTCACTGGCCGAATCAGCCCTGGTAGCGGTAAAACCGGTAGCAGTGCGCCGCCGGGCTGACCGGGGAGAAAAAAACGCCCAGATCATTGCCAGCCTGCACGAAAGCGGCAACTACCTGACGGCGCTGATTATCGCGCTGAACGCGGGAATCATCCTAATTGCGACAATAATGACCTTGCTGACTCACCGCGAGCTACTCCATATCGCGATGATCGCTATTATTGTGGTGCTGGGTGAACTGATACCCAAGGCCTACGGGTCCCTGCGAGCTGAACCAGTAGCTCTGCGGGTAGCCCGCTCGGCGCAGCGACTGACTCACTTGCTAGATCCGATCACGCACGTGCTGACAGCCGTCAGTCGTACGTTTTTCCCGGCGGCGGGAGGTACAGCGGACTATCACGGACGCCAGATGACTCCCGAGCAGATCCGGGCGGCGGCGGAGCTGGGGCTGGAAAACGCACAGGTTACTCCAGAGGAGACCGAGATGCTCGACAGCGTTCTCCAGTTGCCACGAACTACTGCCCGCGAGGTGATGTCTCCTCGCATAGACATTGTGGCGCTATCATCAACGGCACCAATGGACGAGGCAGTAGAGACTGCCCTGAGCAGTGGCTATTCCCGCATACCGGTCTACGAAGAGGATATTGACCACATAGTAGGCGTACTTTATGTACACGATCTGCTGGCCACTCCCACTGAGCAATGGCACGATTTGAAGCTGGGTGACATCGTTCGTCAGCCACTGCTGGCCCCGGAAAGCAAGCGGGTGGACGAGTTGTTGTGGATGATGCGGGAGCACTCCACCCATCTGGCGGTGCTGATTGACGAGTTTGGCAGCACTGCCGGCCTGGCTACCATTGAGGATATTCTGGAAGAATTAGTCGGCGAAATCGAAGACGAACACGACTTGCCTGAACAAGGAATGGAACTGCTCAGCCCCACAGAGGCGGTGGTCGATGGCAAGGCTCATATTGAAGATATCAACGAGCTTCTCGGCACGGATCTTCCTGAAGACGAATACGAGACGGTCGCCGGCCTGGTGAGCGCCATTGCTGGGCATATTCCCGAGCCGGGTGATGTCGTCAGATGCGGTGAGGCTACATTTATCGTGCAGGAAGGTGATGAACAACAGATACAGCGCCTGCGGGTGATTGTTCAACCTGAAGGTGATGAGTGATCCGCCAGCAGGTGTCGTATCCGTTCCCTTCCACCACACCAACGAACGTACCCCTATGAGTCAATCTCTCGCCATAGAACGCAATTGCAGATGGCAAAACGCACTCTATTCTGCCGCCGGATACGAACCCAGTACCTGCAGTAAAGGACATTGTTCGGCCAGTTCGCTGAGGGTCTGCTGAACGTGGGACTGGCTGCGGTGGCCCTGGAAGTCCACGAAGAAAACATACTCCCACAACCGCCCGCGGGCGGGACGCGACTGGATGAAGGTCATATTGATGCCATAAGTCGCCAGTGGCTCCAGCGCCGTGTGCAGCGCCCCGGCCTGGTGGGCCGTCGTGAAGACAATTGAGGTTTTATCCTGGCCGGTAGGCTCCGCGTCATGGCTACTGATGACAAAGAAGCGGGTGCGGTTGGCCGGCTCATCCTCAATATTTTCAGCTAAAATCTGCAATTCATAGCTTTGTGCGGCGAGCTGGGTGGTAATAGCCACGCCCTGGGAGTCTTCGGCGGCTTGCTGCGCCGCAACTGCAGTGCTGGCGACGTTCTGCACAGAAACCTCGGGAAGATTCTGGGCCAGCCACTGGCGACTCTGAGCCAGCGGTTGAGGGTGACTGTAGAGAGTAGTGACTTCTGCCACCGGGCAACTGGCCGCGATGCACAGGTGCACCGGGACATACAGTTCCCCGCTAATCAGTAGGTGGCTATCCAGGAAGCAGTCCAGGCTCTCAGCAACAACGCCGCCGGTCGAGTTCTCAATGGGGACGACGCCGTAGTCAGCTTGCTCACGCTGGACAGCACCGAAGACCTCCGTTATGCTACCCGACGATATTAGTTGGGAGGCGCTGCCGAATTGCTGGAGACTGGCCATATGCGTGAAGGTATATTCAGGACCCAGATAAGCCACACACGGAGGTTGCTGGACACTGCGGCAGGCCGCCAGGATTTCCCGGTAGATGTGCCCAAGAGCATCACCGCGCAACGGAGCGATGTCCAATTTGGCCAAGCGGCGCAGGATCTGGGCCTCCCGAGCTGCATCGTAGACTGCCGCAGCATTGCCCTGTTTGTATTCTCCAATTTGAGCCGCTAACTGCGCGCGCTGGCGCAGCAATGCCACTGTCTGCTCGTCTAACTCGTCAATACGCTGGCGTAGCTCGTCCAGATTCATCATCACCAACCCCCATATCGGGACCTGACTGGATATTTATTACCAGTTATGTTAACATAAGCTTGCTGCAGCTTGCAACATAGACCTGTCTGAGCGCAACGAAGGAGAAAAGCAAGCGGGTCGCGAAACCTCCCTGGTAGTCGGCTGTCAGAGATGGCACTTATCTATAAGCTATAAATACGTAGATAGCTCAGCCGGGAAGGTGTTAAGATGGCTGCAGTGAGCAACCATATTCCCCCGGATTTGTGGGAGGAGTGTCCTTCGTGCCACCAGTTGCTGTATAGCAAGCAACTGGCCGACGAGCAGTGGGTCTGTCCACGCTGCGGGCATCATCTGCGGCTCAATGTATGGCAACGGCTGAAGATTACCGCCGATGTGGGCAGCTTCGAGCCCTGGGATGACGACCTCCCGCTGGTAGACCCCCTAAATTTCCCCGATTACCCACCCAAGGCCGAACGGGCCCGCGAGAAGACGCAGATGAACGAGGCAATCCTGACCGGACGGGCCACTCTTAACGATATCTCCTTTGGCCTGGGCATTATGGACCTAAGCTTTATCGGCGGCAGCATGGGCTGGGTAGTTGGCGAGCGGGTTACCCGACTAATGGAACAGTGCGCTGACCAGCGTCTGCCAGTGGTCATATTCTGCGCCAGTGGCGGAGCCCGTATGCAGGAGAGCCTCATATCCCTGATGCAGATGCCCAAGACCTCAGCGGCAGCCGGCAAGCTCCGCGAGGCGGGAGTGCCTTACATCTCTGTTATTACCCATCCCACCTACGGGGGAGTCACCGCCAGCTACACCTTCCTGGGCGACATCATAATCGCCGAGCCCCAAGCCGCCGTCGGGTTCGCCGGGCCGCGAGTTGTGGAAGTGACTGGGCTGGAGATGCGGCCCCACGTGCAAAGCGCAGAATTTCAGTATAAGCACGGAATGATTGACCTGCTAGTCAACCGCCAGGACATCCACAGAACTCTATACAGACTCTTATGCTGGTTCAAGGGAACGTCCCCAGTTAACGCAGCCAACACCGCCAACGGCAGACCGGCTCTGGTCGGGGAGCTTGATGAGTGATGAGCGAGCAGAAGACGGTTCCCACCGATGAGCTGACGGCGGCCAAGAGCGCCTGGGACCGAGTCGAGCTGGCCCGGCATCCCGATCGCCCCTACACGCTTGACTACATCGAGCAGATCATTCACGATTTCGTTGAGCTGCACGGAGACCGCCGCTACGGCGACGATCCCGCCATTGTCAGCGGCCTGGGCTTTCTCCAGTCACAGCCAGTTGCCCTCATCGGCCACCAAAAGGGCCGTAGCGTCAGCCAGCGGCGTGAGCGTAACTTCGCGATGGCCCGGCCCGAGGGCTACCGCAAGGCCCTGCGGGTAATGCAACTGGCCGCACGCGCTGGCCATCCCATCATCACCCTCATTGATACGCCCGGCGCCGACTGTCTGGAAGACTCCGAGAGTCGCGGCATCAGCGAGGCTATCGCTACCAACCAGCGGGAGATGTTTACTTTGCCCGTGCCTATTGTTTCGGTGGTAATCGGCGAAGGTGGCAGCGGCGGGGCAATTGGCATCGGGGTAGGCAACCGGATTATGATGATGGAGAACTCCTACTACTCGGTAATTGCGCCTGAGTCCTGTGCGGCGATTCTGTGGCGAGACTCCTCGCTGCACCAGCAGGCCGCCGAGGCGCTCAAGCTGACTGCCGAAGATGCGCTGGAGCTGGGTATAATTGACCGCATCATCTCCGAGCCGGGCACCGGCGCTCACACCGACTATGCTGAGGCCGCCCGGCGGCTGAGCGAAGCCCTCACAGAAGCCCTCAACGAACTTAGCAAAATGTCACCGGACGAACTGCTGGCCCAAAGATATGAAAAATTCCGGCGGATGGGCGAACCGGAACAGCTCCCCGACCAGGGCTAATATATGCCAGGGGCACGTAGGCCCAGACCGCCATAGCACTAACCTCGTCGCATTCCAAGTCTATCAGATGAGGCATTGTCGGTTATTCCCCCTCCACGTGACCGTCAGGTCAAGGCATTCGCGAGACTATGAGGGCCAGGCAAAAACGGAGCCTCTTTTTAGGCTGGCTATTGGCGCATCTTCAACTACGATTTTGATTTCACCTTGTCACAGCGGGGTCTACCTACCAAGAGACTGGCTTACGAAAAACGCCTGTTGAATCTGTGAGCACGTCCGGGAACTGGCTTGCCCGAAGAACTCCACGCCGAATCCGTTTGTGAAAATGGACTTCCTCTGCAAGCGCTGTACAAATGTGCTTATGAGGACAGATAAGACCAACCTTTTTCCCGAGATCCCGACGAACGATGCGAATCGGCGAAATCAGATCACTGTCGTTAGACACAACGACTGCTGTGTCATAGTCGCCCATGTGAGCATCATGCAATAGGTGGGTGGCTAAAGCCACGTCCGAGCCTTTCTCTTCGGCCTTCACAACTTCGGCAAATCCCGACCCATCCGCCAATGGCAGCCGGACCTTATTAGACAAAAAATGTCCATAGTAGATTTCGAGGTTCGGAATGGTAGCCAACGCTCGCAGGTACACCAATTGTCGAGTTGGTTGGTCTGGGTCCCTGGGAAGAGCCTTCACCTTAGCAGTGAAGTATTGAATTCGGTTGATCTGATCCGTGGGTAGGAGAAGGCGACACAGTTCCGCTATGTTCAGCCAGCGGTACGGGGTATTCTTTACTGCGCCATAGTACAGGTTAAACCCGTCAATATAGACGTTGGTTGTCATCTCGGCTTACTGAAAACGCAGAAGGCCCGACTTCCGTCAGGCCTTCGCTCCCCTTCGCCGAAGCTCCGGGGGGGTTATTTAGACAATTATATTATACAATAATCGGTTGAACTTGTCAAGATCTTAAGGCTAGTTAAACCCAGCGCGGCCAATTTTAGTATACCCACCTCGCCGGTTTCTATGCATTATGCCATTCCCCACAGTCCCCGGTTATCCTGCTCACCCCCGCCTGCTTGCCGGTCAGCTCAAGGTCTGCCCTATCTATTGTCTGCGCAGGATAGGCGGTGTAGAGGGCGTTCGCCTACAATCCCAGTACGATCCGGAGCCGCTCGGCTACCGCCTCCATTGTAGCGGAAGACACCCTACCCCAACACTCGGTGAGTCGCTGCCGGCTGATACAGTGTGTGTGGTCACATTGAATTATGGAGCGGGTCCGAACGGCGCCCGTGAAACATGGTCTGTCACCCTCGCATGCCTATTCCAGGCTAGCTACGGCGCAATAGATCGCTATCAGCAACAGGCCAGCTATTACAGCTAAGAGACACCCGCAACCGCGCAGCCACGCCCGGGAGATTAATTTGCGGCCCAGCAGCTTGTTGAATATGCGTGAGCCAATTTTGCCCTTCATCACGGCATTTATGTCGCCGAGCAGTCGGGCAAGCTGGTAGAGTATCCCGCGTAAGTTATTCACTGGTCACTGCCTCCGGTTCGCAACACCAACCTACTGTTAGCCGGTCAGGATGATGACTTCCCACCGACGGGTAGGGAGCAGACATTGAGGAGAAGTAGGTCTCGCAACAGTCTCCGAGGACCCGCTCTCCAGTCCCACCGGCAAGTCTCTTCGCTTGTTTTCCGTTCAAACGAAGTTTTTTGCCTATCGCTATACCGTATGCCCCTGGGGGGCTTCTCACTGAACGGCGAGCCGGGGGGTGGCGCGATTCCAATTCACAACTGCTGCGTGCTTGGGGGTGGTGTCGCCCGGATACTCCAGTAGTCCCCACGAACCCCACTTACTCCAGCGCCCCATCGAGGCAAAGAGGCACATAAGCTCCCCGTCAGCGTTGCGCCAGGCATTGAGATAGCGCGTATAAAACTCGCCCATGCGTGAATGGCGATTGGCGGCATGTAGCAGCTTCGTCAGCGCATCGTTGTTGACGGCCTCGCGGACGCCGACGAGGTGCTGGCCGGCCTCATAGGCTACCAGATCTAGCCCGAACTCGTCGGCGACCTGCTTCTGTTCGTGCATTGACTCGATAGCGCGCGGCAAGCGGACTTGCTCAACATAATCAAGCACTTGATCGACGTTCCACGCGGCAATCTCGTCACTGGATGGGTCGCTCTCCGGGTGCGGGGTTAAGCCGAAATACGGGGCCACCGCGAGTGCGTCGCAGTGCTCATAGGCGTCCTCGAACTCGAGCTTCTGGCGCGAGACGTAGGAGTTGGCTGCCTGCGTGGCCATACAGCGGACCAGGCGGTCAGTCCCACCGAAGATCTCCTCCCAGATCTGGAACATCTCGACCGAGCGCCGCGCGGAGTAGTGCCAACCTGCCTCCCAGGGCTTGTCCCCAAGGTGCAGTTCCATACCCCGCTCATTGCAGTATTGCGTCTGCTCGAAGATTCCGTTCCAGACCTCGTTGGAATACTCCAGATAGACAGTCAGCGACGGGTCAAGGTCGCGCTTGACCTGCTCGGCGAAGTGCCGCACATAATCATCATCCGCACGATGAGGCATACAGAACCACGGGTTGACCTGGAGCCGGTTGCACAGGTCAATCATCACTTCCAGGGGCACCCCGTGAGTCGTCCAGTGCGCATCATCAAGCCGCGGCCGGTCAGCCCACTTCTCAACCGGCGACCCGTTCGTAGCCATCCAGTCCATAAAGCGGAAAGTATTGAATTCGGCCCAGCGCCTGAGGAACTCCGGCGCGAAGTGCTGTTGCTGCCAGTTGCCCTCGAAGTCGACCAAAATGACGCGGATGTTCCGCACGTAGTTATCAGGGTTGACCGAGCGCAGGCGCAGCCAGATTGCGCCCATAGCGCTGTCTACATTGATGACAACTCGCCCCGGCTCGCGCGAGACCTCTGCCTCGACATTCCAGAACTCAATCTCCCCCTCCCCCTCGTAGAGGCAAACGTAGTGACCGGAGGGGTAATGGCCGTCGTTGATCATGCACATAGGCGTGTCCGCGTAACAGTCCGACTCAAGGCGCGTGATCCAGCCATGGCCGTCGAGCTGCAGGGCGGGCCCCTTGCCCCACTCAGCACCCTCTCGCTGGCTGATCCACCGCCGCGACAGCCGGAAGACATTCACGAACGGTTGCTCGGTGCTCCAGTCAGCCAGTCCGCTCAGGTTGATCCCCAGGTAGCTCTGTGAAGGGGCGATCTGTGCTCCCCATGCTTTGGTGCCCGCCGTCGGTAGCATCATCACCACGACAAGGCCGGCCGTCAACGCAAGCGGCAATAGCGGACCTCGCCTTATTCCAACCACGGAGGTATTGCTGATGAGGAACTTGCCAGTATTGCCCGCTTGGTGTATCATACCAGGTACTTTCACTTTCCAGGCTAGATACTAGTACTCCGCCGGAGAGTTGAAGGGGTAAGCCGGGGTGTGGGGAGTCCCAGTTCCCCCATTCCCAGCGAAGGGTTATTACTGTGGTGCCGGAGGTCGGATTCGAACCGACACGGGGTTTAAGGCCCCGCCAGATTTTGAGTCTGGTGCGTCTACCAGTTCCGCCACTCCGGCAACCAGCTTGAGTATATGCCAGGAACGAGGTGCTCGTCAAGTTTGGGACTGTCGCAAGCACCTTCGCAATACCGGGTACTATAGTTGAAGAGTCCAAGCTGACGTAGAAAGGAGACAAATCAGATGCGGAGAGACACAGCAGTGTGGCTGCTAGCAGTCGCCGTACTGGCCATGGCCTTGTTCGCGGGGTGCGGAAAATCTAAGGAGTCCGAGGAACCACAAGCGCAAATGCCTGATGCCTACGGCCAACAGCCCGGGCAACAGCCCGGTGCCTACGGCCAACAGCCCGGGCAACAGCCCGGTACCTACGGCCAACAGCCCGATGCCTACGGCCAACAGCAGATGCAGCCCGCAGAACCGGTGGCGGTGGAACCAGCAGGCCCCCCCTACCGAGAGCGCTATGAGCAGGGGGAACTGACTGACGAGGAACTTCGTGAAGAGTATGAGCTACAGAAAGTTGAAAGGGAGTTAGGTTATCCGGTTGGTCCCTAAGGGCTGATGCGGCTGGGCGCTTGTGCCAGATTTAGTTCTACCCAGCCAGCACCTATTCAGCGCTAACCCGGCAAACACTATCCCCCAGCGCCACACGCTGCCCTTTCGAATTCCCCGGCAGACAGAGAAGACGTAGCCAAGGGAACGAGGCGACTGCAAATGGACGAGTATAGCAACTATTCGCAACCCAGCGGAGAGCAAAATCAATCTGAGCAAGCTCAACAGACACCGACGGGGCAACAGCCTTTCTCTGCCCCACCTCGGCGGCGGACCAACTGGACACTGATCATTGGTGTCGGTCTCATTGTACTCCTGGTGCTGATCAGCGGCTTCTTTCTGGCTATGATGGCTGCGTTCTTCGGAGCGATGGGAGTCTCTACAAACCTGAGCGTAGGGCCACAGGTGGGAATTGTCACTGTAAGCGGGCCGATTAGTGCTGGAGATAGTTCGGGCGCCTGGCCGTTTGGTGGTCCCGGGGGCGCGCGGGTGACAATGAGTCAGTTGCGCCAGGCTGCCGAGGACAACTCAGTCAAGGCCGTAGTGCTGCGCATCAACAGTCCCGGGGGCAGCGCAGCCGCCTCCCAGGCGATATACAAAGAAATCCAGCGCCTGGCTGAATGCAAACCGGTAGTGGCCTCAATGGGCGATGTTGCGGCCTCGGGCGGCTATTACGTGGCCTGTCCAGCCGATACTATCTTTGCCAATCCTGCCACCATCACCGGCAGCATCGGCGTTATCTTCGAGACGCTAAACTTCTATGATTTTATGGAGAAATACGGGCTGGAAACCGAAACGATAAAGTCAGGCAAATACAAGGATACCGGCTCACCGTCCCGGCCGATGCGGCCGGATGAGCGGGCGCTGCTAAAAGAGATGCTGATGGGGGTATACGAGCAGTTTGTCAATGATGTCGCCCAGGCTCGAGACATGGACAAAGCTAAGGTTAAGAAACTGGCTGACGGGCGAATTTACACCGGCGAGCAGGCGCTGGAGGCAGGCCTCATTGATCAGCTCGGCAACTTCTACGACGCAGTGGACGAGGCAGCCCGGCGAGGCGGGATTAAAGGACGGCCCAAACTGAAGCAATTCGGGGGCGGTTCACCGTGGAGTCGGTTCCTTGATGCAACGGCACAGGCCGTGGCCCGCCAGATGAAGTCGGAATTGATAGAGCAGCTCTCGCACAGCTTGACCACACCACAGCCCCAGCCGCAATATCGCTAAGGCTGTACCGGGAGGCCCTGCTGCTCGTGGCCAACAAGCTGCTTCTAATAGACGGGAACAGCCTGCTGCATCGGGCCTTCCACGCGTTGCCCGACTCACTGTCCACCTCTTCCGGGCAGCCCACCAATGCCATCTATGGCCTGGCTCAGATGCTGCTGCCGCTGTTGGAGGAGAAATCGCCCGATGCTGCCCTGGTGGCTTTTGATGCTCCGGGCAAGACTTTCCGCGACGAGTTGTTTGAAGACTATAAAGCAGGCCGCCCGCCCACTGATGAGACGCTTATTGCCCAGTTTGACCTCGCCCATGAGTTGATTGACGCACTGGGTATGACCCAGACGGAGATAGCCGGATACGAGGCTGACGATATTATCGGCACTGTCGCCGAAAAGGCCGGGGCCGCTGGCTATGAGGTGCTGATTATCACCGGAGACCGCGACATGCTGCAACTGATTGACGACCAGATTAGCGTGCTGGCGACTATCCGCGGGTTCAGTGAGACGCGGCTTTACGAATCAGACAAAGTGTATGACGAATATGGTGTCTGGCCTAACCAGATAGCTGATTACAAGGCGCTGGTGGGTGATAGCTCCGACAATATCCCGGGAGTGGCTGGCGTGGGGCCGAAGACGGCCGCCCAGCTACTTGCGCAATTCCCTCACGTCGAAGAACTGCTGGAGCGGCTGGACGAGGTGGACAGCAAGAAGCTGATGGCCACGCTGAAGGAAAGCAGCGACAATATAAAACTCAGCAAGAAACTGGCGACTATCGCCCTTGATAGTCCGCTGAAACTGGGCATTGACGATCTTGCCTGGGAGGGCATCCAGCCTGATCAGCTCCGCCAGCTTTTTGCCCGGCTCGAATTCTCCCGGCTGATGGACCGACTGCCAGCTCAATCAACCGACGAGGGCGGGCAGCCGGCACCAGCCGATCTCGATGAGGTAGTACAGGCCGTGAAAACAGCCGGATACTGTAACCTGGCCGGGGCATGGGCCGAAGATAAGCTGAGGGGCCTGGCCCTGGGCACCGACGAGGTGGGACCGGCATACCTGCCCCTGACACCAGCCTCACAACAAGACAGCGACGGCGGTCTCTTTGGCGAAGCGAGGCACGCACCTGTTCCGCCGGCAGTAGCTGAGTTGCTGGAAGACCCTGAAATCGGCAAGCGGGGCTGCAATCTGAAGCAGATTGCTACGGGCCTTGACAGCTATGGTATCCGCCTGGCCGGCTGTCAGTGGGATGGCGCCCTTGCCGACTACCTGATCGCTCCTCAGCGTGACCAAAACGCAGACGCGCTGGCGGCATGCTATCTGCAGGAGGCGCTGCCCCCACCGGAACGGCTTGCGGAGCGGGCCTGTCAACTGGCCATTATGACTCCACGCCTGCGGTCAGTTCTGGACGACGAGCTAGAGCAACTCGACCTGATGCCGCTGTTCGAGCGCGTGGAGATGCCGCAGATTGAGATTCTGCGCGATATGGAGCGGGCCGGTATCGCACTGGATTGCGAGCGGCTGGCACAACTGGGCGAGCAGATTCAAGCCAATCAGGAAAAGCTGGGCAAGCACATCTATGAGCTGGCCGGTGAGCAGTTCAATATCAACTCGCCGCAGCAGTTGGGCGAGATTCTGTTTGAGAAGCTGGAACTACCCGAAGGTCGCCGCACCAAGACCGGCTGGGCGACGGCTGCTGACGTGCTGGAAGAACTGCGCGAGCACCACGAGATTGCCGGACTGGTGTTGGAATACCGACAACTGGGCAAGCTGTACTCTACCTACATAAAGGCGCTACTGGAGCAGGTTAGTCCGGAAACCGGGCGGGTGCATACGACGTTTGTGCAGACGACAACCGCTACGGGACGGCTGTCCAGCCGCAATCCGAATCTCCAGAATATTCCCAAGCGTACTGAGTTGGGACGGTCGGTGCGTGCTTGCTTTATCGCCGGCACTCCTGAGACAGTATTACTATGCGCCGACTATTCACAGATTGAACTGCGAATCCTGGCTCACCTTTCCGGCGACGAAAATCTGGTCAGCGCCTTCGTGGCCGGCCAGGATATTCACAAGCGTACCGCCGCGGCGCTGTTTGACGTACCTCTGGACGAAGTGAATCGCAAGCAGCGCAGTGCCGCCAAGACTGTCAACTATGCGGTCATCTATGGGATGGGCAGCCAGGCGCTGGCCACCCAACTGGATATATCGCGAGAGGAGGCTGATAAGTTTATAGAAGACTACTTTGCACAGTTGCCCGGTGTACAACAGTATATGGATCAGATAGTAAGGCAGGCATATGAAGACGGCTACGTCCAGACCATCTGTGGACGGCGCCGGCCGGTGCCGGAGCTGAATAGCAACAATCGGCGGGTGCAGGCCTATGGTGAACGGGCGGCGGCTAATGCTCCGATTCAGGGCTCGGCGGCTGATATAATAAAGATAGCGATGGCTGATATCGCCCTGCGCCTACCACAAGCCAGCACCGACGCTCGCATGCTACTTCAGGTCCACGACGAGCTGGTCTTTGAAGTCCCTGCCGAGGATGTGGCCAATGTAAGCAAGCTGACTAAACAGATGATGGAGGAGGCCTGGGAACTGTCAGTTCCACTGTCGGTAGATATGAAGGCTGGCCGGAACTGGCGTGACTTAGAACAGGTATCTTAGCAAACTATGACCCCTTACCACCAATTAGGGATGTAGAATCACTTTAGGAGTGAATCAAATGAATTCGATCAATGACAACGAATCCACGGACGCCACTGACAGCTACGACGACATCTTTGACGAGGATGTCCCAGAAAAGCCCGAACCAGAGAAGCCGATAAGCTCGCGCTGGGACCTACAGGAAAGCTGGGCAAACCTGGAGGAGGCTGCCCCAACAGACGTTCAGAAGGGAGACATAATCCCTGGTACGGTGGTGGCAGTGCAGGATCAGTACATAATAGTGGACATCGGCGCCAAATTTGAGGGGATGGTGCCCCGCAACGAGTTTGCCGAGGGCGAGGAGCTGCCGGCCGAAAATGATGAAATCCGTGTGGCTGTGGTGCGGGTTGATGATGAGGCCGGTCAAATCACCCTCTCCAAGAAACGCGCTGACTACGAGCAGGCCTGGGAGAAGCTGTACCGTGCTCAACAGAACGGTGAAGTACTCACCGGGATGGTTACCGACCGCGTCAGGGGGGGACTGCGAGTTGATGTGGGCATGCCCGGATTTGTGCCCGCGTCTCATGTCGCCATTCGCGATGTGCGCAAGCTAAACAAGCTGATCGGCAAGGTCCTCAAGCTGAAGGTGCTGGAGGTGGACCGGCGCCGCAATCAGATTGTGTTGTCCCACCGCCAGGTTGTCGAAGAAGAGCGCACCCGCCGGCGCGAAGAGACCCTATCCCGACTGGAGGAAGGCGTTGTTTGTGAAGGACGGGTACGCAATATCACCAACTACGGCGCCTTCGTTGACCTGGGGGGAGTGGATGGGCTGCTGCATATCTCCGAGATGGCCTGGTCGCACGTTGACCATCCCTCGGACGTGGTCACACCGGGAGAGATCATCCGCGTGATGGTGCTGGATATCGAGAAAGACGGCGAGCGGATATCTCTGGGCCGCCGCCAACTGTTGCCCAATCCCTGGACGCAGGCAGCCAATCAACTGGAGGCCGGCTCGTTGTACGAAGCTGTTATTGCGCGTGTGGTTGACACCGGCGCGTTTGCCAGTCTGAAAGAAGCAGATGTGGAAGGCTTCATTCCGCTGCGCGAGCTGAGCTCACAGCACATCGACCAGGCCAAGGATGTTGTCAGCAAGGGCCAAAAAGTCAAGGTCAAGCTGCTGGACCTGGACGCCACTGCTCATAAGATGACCTTGAGCCTGATGGGCGCAGAAGCCGAAAGTGACCGCCAGGAGTATGAAGAGTATATGAAGAGTCAGCAAGCTCCGCCGGTCAAACTTGGCGACCAGTTCGGGGAAGTGCTTAACCAGACCAAGGCGTCGCTGGTTGATTCTGAGCAGCCTGATAAGGACACTGACGAGCCGGCGGAGCCTGAGCAGCCTGATGAAGACACTGACGAGCCGACTGAGTCTGAGCAGCCTGATAAGGACACTGACGAGCCGGCGGAGCAGGAGCCGGCTGATGAGCAAGCAGAAACACTCGGACCAGATGAGCCGGCACCGACAGCTCCGGCAGAGCCGGAAAGCTCCACCGACGAAGCCGACGCTGAACCCGACGAAGCTGAAGAACCCGAGCAGCCCGAGGCAATTGGTGAAGAAGAGGTATCCTGAACGCGGAGGAAAGGGTCGCGACGGCAATGATAGTGCTGGGAATAGCTGGGCCGCTGGCCTCCGGCAAATCCACTGTTCTGGGAATGCTTGAAGAGCTGGGTGCGGCTACGCTGCGGGCCGATGATGTTTCGCGGGAGTTGCTCCAGCCCGGCCAGCCGGTCTTTGAGCAGGTGCGGGCTGCCTTCGGCGATGAGTACCTTACACCCAATGACAAGCTTGAGCGCAAGAGATTAGCTGAACTGATATTTGCCGATGCGCAAGCCCGCCAGCGTCTGAACAGGATTATGCATCCACCAATGGTGGAACGCTTGCGTGAACTGGCCACTGACTATCGCCAGGCGGCTAACCCGCCACCAGTCATCGCCATAGAGGCGGCTGTCCTCCACCAAATGGGGCTGGATCAAATCGTCGACAAAGTGCTGCTGGTCACAGCCTGCCAGCAGACACGCATCCGCCGCCTGTGCCAACGCGACGGACTAAGCGAACAGCAGGCCCAGCGCCGCGTCGAGCTTCACGACGAGCTAGGGCTGGGACAGGTAGAAGCTGACTACATCATTGACACAAACGGGGAACTCGCCGAAACCCGTCATCAGGTGACAGATCTGTGGGCGCAGCTAATGGCACTGATCCAGGCACAATGAGCTATCAACCAGATCCTGCCCCTCGTCTGCACGGAACATTTCACCCGACTGACTGCGTTATATAACACCAAAGCAGGCTTGACAAGCCCGCGCTCTTTTGCTTAGACTTGCTCACAAATAGGTTTCAAACTGGTCATAAGCAACACATTATCAAAACCGGCTTTGCCCCTCGATGGGACGTGTAAGCGAGTAACCTTGTGGGCGAGTCGGGTTTGGTTGTTTGACTTCAAGTTGCAATTGTCGCGGAGGACTGCATTATGATTCAGGCGGACGGGCTAACCAAGTACTATGCACAGCATCCAGCTATAGTTGACGTCTCCTTCCAGGTAGAAGAAGGTGAAATCGTTGCCTTCCTGGGTCCCAACGGAGCCGGCAAGACAACAACTATGCGAATTCTGACTGGCTATATGCCCGCGACCTTCGGCAACGCCCGGGTAGCTGGTTTTAACCTGGCCGAAGAGTCGCTGCAAGCCCGCCGCAATATCGGCTATATGCCCGAGACAGTGCCCCTGTACCCGGATATGCGTGTCCATCAGTACCTGGGCTACTGCGGCCGGCTCCAGGGGATGGCCAAAGCTAAGCTGGCGGAGCGGATGGAGTATGTGATTGACCGTTGTGGCCTAAGCGAGCGGGCCGGGTCCATCATCGGGACACTATCCTTGGGGTTCCGCCAGCGAGTAGGGCTGGCCCAGGCGATGTTGCACGATCCGCCCGTACTGATTCTGGACGAGCCGACTGTTGGCCTGGACCCCAATCAGATAGTCGAGGTGCGCAATCTGATTAAGAGCCTGGCAGGGGATCACACCGTGTTGTTGTCCACGCATATCCTGCCGGAGGCGCAAATGACCTGCGAACGGGTCATTATCATCAACGAAGGAGAGATTGTCGCTGAGGGTAGTCCTCAGGTACTGACGGCTCAACTTCGCCAGGCTGAAACTCTGCTGGTGACTATCCGCGACGACGACGGCACTGTAGTTCGCCAGATAAAGAACATTCCCGAAGTGGTTGACGTGCGTAGCGGTGCGCAGCGTGGTAGCTACTACATCGAGACCGAGGTTGGGTCTGACCTGCGCGCTGATATCAGTGAATTCATCGTAAGTAGAGGCTGGGGCTTGCTGGAGCTACGGCCGGTAGAGATGTCACTGGAGGACGTCTTCCGCGAGCTGACCACCGAAGAAAAAGGTGTTGCCTAAATGAGAAATATCCTGACCATAGCCGGTAAGGAACTGCGCTCCTACTTTACTTCGCCGATGGCCTATGTACTGGCGGTCTTCTACCTGGGCATCACCGGCTACATCTTCATAGCAATCTTTCTGCTAATGCCCCAGGCACAGACCGATCTGGTTAGGATCCTGTTCGGGTGGATGATGGGGCTCTCCGTGGTAATCATTCCTACAGTGACGATGGGTTTGTTTGCCCAGGAGCGGGCCAGCGGCACGATGGAGCTACTTATGACTCGGCCGGTGCGCGACTGGGAAATTGTGGTTGGCAAGTTTCTGGCAGCCGTCGGGCTGTTTGTGGCGGTAATTGCGGTAACCCTGGGTTATCCAGCTATACTTGAGGCCGTAGCCGATCCTGACTGGGCGATGATTCTGACCGGATACCTGGGGCTCCTGCTGGCGGGCACCGCCTTTATTGCTCTGGGCATCTTTGCCAGCTCCCTGACCGCCAACCAGATTGCCGCAGCTATCATAGCGGTCTTCGTACTGTTGTTCTTTTGTCTGATTGGTACCCTGTCGTACTCAGTGAGTCACAGCTTGGGCGATGTTTTCAAGCACCTGTCGGTGTTGGAGAACTACGGAGACTTTTCTGGCAGTTCGCACTATAGAAAACCGACGGACTATTTAGGCCTACCTAACAGTTGGTGGCCTTTATTACTGGGTGAGAACGAATGTCCGAAGAGAAGCCAATTCGAGATCAGCAGGATAACAACAGTCCCTCGGGCCGACGCCAAGCAGGCGCAGCTCCGCAAGCCACGATGCTGGAGAAAGCCAGCGTCATCGGCGGATGGTTAGGACTGCTGGCCATCATCGTTGGCCTGGTGTGGGCGGCAGTTGTCAAGCACTTTGGGGGACTGCCGTTGGGGTTGGTCATCGGCGGGGCCGCTCTGGGACTACTGTGGCTGGTGGTGAACATAAGCAAGGTAGCTGCAGCCGCCAGGGGACGCCAGGCCCGGTTGATTTTCAACTCTGCCGCGTTCATTCTGGTAATACTGGGAATTGTGGTGTTAATTAACTATATCGGTGTGCGTCATCATATCCGCAAGGATATGACCAAGTCGCAGCAATTCTCGCTATCCGAGCAGACCCACAAAGTAGCCCAGGACCTCGACCAGGAGGTTAAAGTAATCGCCTTCTTTTCGGACGAGTATAAGAGCTCCCCGTATAACAACTGGATTGAAATCGCCGATCGCTTGCGCGAATATGAGATGCTCTCGCCCAAGGTCAAGGTCGAGCGATACGATCCTAAGACCGACTTCAGCAAGCAGAAGGAGTATGACGCAACGGACGGCTTGATCATAGTAGAGTCGGGTGATTACCAAGAGAAGGTCTACGGAGGCAGCGAGGAGCAGCTCACCTCGGCAATTCTGGCCGTCAGCCAGGGCAAGAAGACTAAAGCCTACTTTCTGCAGGGCCATGGCGAGAACCCGCTGGAGAGCGGCGCCCCGAATTCAATCGCAACACTCAAAGGCAATCTGGAGAACCAGCAGTACGACGTCGAGACTCTCGCGCTGATGGCCCAAGCAGAGCCGCAGGTCCCCGACGACTGCGCCGTGCTGTGCATAATCGGGGCACAGAAGCCACTCCATGATAAGGAAGTCGGGGCGATCAAGCAATACCTCGGTCAGGGCGGCAAGCTGTTTGTCGCTGTCGGCGCTCCTCCTGCGCCCGGCCTCAACGAGATACTCACCTCCTACGGTATTACACCCCTAGACGGGATGGTTATGGACCCCCAGATGAGCCTGTGGGGCCAAATTAATGTCCCGATGGTTAATGCCCCGGCATCACATGAGATCACCCGCAATCTGGGGGCAGTGATTCTTCCAGTTACCCGCGCCTTTGCGCTGCAAAGCACTCCACCGCAGTATCCCGGCGGCCCACCTCCGCCTGGCCCCCAGCCGCTTGCGCTGCTGGAATCATCTTCGGCAGCCTGGCTCGAAACCACTCTAAAGGGCCAACCGGAAAAGGATCCCGGCGAGCAAGGTGGCCCTTTGGTGATGGCCGCCCTGGTTGACGAGGCTACCCCACCTCCGCCGATGATGCCCGGTATGCCCCCGCCCCCCAGCGGCAATGGTACGCGACTGGTGGTAGTGGGCACGCCCATCCTGGTCTCTGATACGCTAGTACAGGAAGGCATTGATGTCGGAGTGGTCTTTGCTCTGAAGAGCATCGCCTGGCTGGTCGGAAATGAAAAGCTCATCTCAATTCCTCCCAAAGACATCACACCCAACCGCGTAACTGTCTCGGACCGGCAACGCAACCTCGCCATCGTGGCAGTTTGCCTTCTGCCTGTGCTGGTGATGTTAACCGGTGCTACGGTCTGGTGGCGGCGCCGGAGGGGCTGAGGATAGATGAAGCGTTATCAGTTCACACTGGCAGCTTTGTTGATATTCGCGGTACTGTTAACCTGGGTGGTTACTCAGGAGCGCGGGCGCGTGCCCGAAGAGGGCGAAATCCTACGCCTCTCCCCACTACAGATTGTCAAGCTCGAGATCAGCCACGACGACGAGCAGCTTGTCCTGGAGCGAGAGGACAAAAAGTGGTATCTGACCAAGCCCGTACACGGCTTAGCTGTTACCGAACAAGTTGACAGCATGCTGGAAAGCCTGGTCCAAGTCAAACCCGGCAAGCGAGAGGGTGTTGACCTGACTAATCCCGACTACGGGCTGGACCGACCAGTGCTCACCGTCATCTTCCAGACGCGGGCCGGTCGGACTACCACAATCAAACTGGGTGCCAAAACTGGCACCGGCGACGATCATTTCGCCACAATTACCGGCCGCCCTGAGCTTTACTTGATTAAGACCTCGTTCAAGACAGCACTGGAGAAATCTGCCGATGACCTCCGCGACAAAACGCTGGTGGACCTGAAGAAAGATGATGTCCGCAAGCTGAAGATCGAGTGGCTGGAGACAACTATCGTTGCCGAGCAAATTAGCGCAGGTGATACCCACAAGTGGCAGTTGCATCAGCCCGTGGAAGCAGCGGCGGATCGCTTCGCCGTCGAGGATATAGTGGACGGCATAATCCGTGCCAAGGTCACGGACTTCGCCGATAGACCTGAGGATCTGAGCAGCGTAGGCCTTGATAAGCCCCAGGCTACCGTCTCGCTGACCACCAAAGATGGGCAGCAGCAGAGCTTCCGCATTGGGAAGCAGATTGAGAGGGAAGTGCCCAAGGAGTACGGTGAGGGCACCGAGCAGAACCAAGTCGTCTACGTGGATATGGCGCAGCGCCCGCAACTACTGCTGGTTGCAGCAAACTTGCTTGACCAGGTCAGCAAGACCGCCTTCGACCTGCGCGACAAGACCATCCTCGACTTTGCTAAGGAGAAGGTCGTGCAGGTTAAGATCCAGTCCAAGCAGAAACTGAACTTCACCGCCAACAAAAACGAAGATGATCAGTGGATGCTGGAGGCGCCGGCGGGAATGAAGGCTGACAGTAGCAAGATTGATGACATCCTCTGGAACCTGGGCAGTCTGCAGGCCACTGCCTTTGAAAAGGAGCAGCCGGAGCAGGGAGACCTTATGAAGTATGGCCTGGCGGGTCCTGACACGGTCATAACGTTGAAAATCACTGGCCAAAGCAAACCAATCAAGGTCCACTTGGGCAAGGAAGCCCGGTTTAGCACGCGCTATTGCCAAACCTCCGAGAGCGAGCAGGTATATCAGATTAACGCCACAGTGCTGCTGGACAACCTGCCCACGGACCTGGAGGCGCTGACCAGCCCCAAGGACACGGAGTCAGGGAGTTCACTTCAACCGGGCTTTATGCCTCAGCCTTAGGCAGCGGCTACCGGCAAAAGAGGTGCCCTATGAACAACCAGCAGGTCATCGAGCTGAGCCAGCGCTACCTGATGCCCACTTACAGCCCGCTTCCTGTGGCGTTCGTGCAGGGGGAGGGCTGCCAGCTGTGGGACGCCGACGGCAAAGAGTACCTGGACTTTGTCGGCGGCATCTCCGTCGTCGCCACCGGCCACTGCCACCCCCAGGTGGTGGCAGCCATCTGCGAGCAGGCCGGCAAGCTGATGCACACGTCCAATCTTTACCATATCCCCCTCCAAGGCCAACTGGCTAAGAGGCTGACAGAAATATCCTGCGCCGACCGCTGTTTTTTCTGCAACAGTGGCGCCGAGGCCAATGAGGCGGCCATCAAGCTGGCCCGCAAGTGGGCGGGCATAAACCGCGGCGGCGAATGCTTCGAGATTATCACCGCTGAGCAGTCTTTTCACGGACGTACGCTGGCGACAGTCGCCGCCACCGGCCAGGAGAAATTCCAGATGAATTTCCGGCCGATGCCCACCGGCTTTCGTTATGTCCCCTTCAATGACGTGGGCGCATTGGAAGAAGCGATAAGCGAGCAAACCTGCGCGGTGATGTTGGAGTCAATCCAGGCCGAAGGCGGCATCAACGTCCCGGATGACGACTACCTGCCGCGCGTGCGAGAGTTGTGCAGCGAGCAGGGCATCCTGCTGATACTTGACGAGGTGCAGACAGGAATGGGCCGCACCGGCCGCTGGTTTGGATACGAACATGCGGACATCACGCCCGACATCATCACGCTGGCCAAGGCGCTGGGGTCGGGTTTTCCTATCGGGGCCTGCCTGGCCAAAGAAGACATAGCCAACGCTTTTCAACCCGGCGATCATGCCTCCACCTTCGGCGGCAATCATCTGTCCTGCGCCGCAGCTCTGGCGACCATCAAGGTCATAGCCGACGAGGGCCTGGTGGCTAATGCTGCTCGGATGGGCAACCTGCTTGAAGAGCTCATTACCGACGAACTAAGCGAAGTGCCCGGCTTCGACCACATTCGCGGCAGGGGTCTGCTGCTGGCGGTCCAGTTCACGCCCGAGGTATCGGCGAAGGCCGTCCAGAATCAGTGTCTGGCGACCGGGCTGGTGGTCAATGCTATGGGTGATGACCGAGTGCGCCTGGCCCCCCCGCTTGTGGTCAGCGAAGCCGACTGCCGCCGGGCTGTGGCGATTCTGGCAGGTGCAGTTCGCAAAGTGGCCGGCAACTAGAATCCTCCTCCAGTCACTCCCCGCACCACCAGTGGTCATACACCGACTCACCGCCGAGCAGCTTCTCAAAGCAAACGAATAGCTGTTCAGCGTTCTACTCCTGTCTTATACACGCTGCAAGCAAAAACCCTTGACATTAGAACGTATGTTTGATATAATAGTGTGCGGGCATTTGTCAGGAGGCGAGCAGCATGCAAGTACAGTCGTTGGAAGCATTCGGGGTTCATCGTGATCTGCTACGGACGTGGGAAAACAACTACAGTAAAGAGTTGCTGCCGGTTCAGGCCGAGGCGGTCTCCACCGGCAACGTGCTCAACGGTACCAGCCTCATAGTGTATGCACCGACCGGAGCGGGTAAAACACTTGTGGGCGAGATGGCAGCGATGCATGCGGCCACTGCGGGCCGCCCGACTGTCTATTTGGTGCCGACAAAGGCACTTGCCGAAGAGAAATACGTTGTATTCAATCAGTTATACGGAAAGCTGGGACTGGATATCGCTGTCAGCACCCGCGACCGCCGTGAAGCCGATGAGCGGGTCAGCCGCGGGCAGTTTGATCTGTTAATCACTGTCCCAGAGAAATTGCGCTTTTTGCTGAGTCTGGCGCCGGGCATCGCCGGACGGCTGGGAACGGTAGTGGTTGATGAGCTTCAGCTTATCGGGGATGCGGTACGCGGGCCGTGCCTGGAGGTGGTGCTGGCCCAGATTATCAGTCAGGCCCGCCCGCAGATTGTGGGTTTGTCAGCCGTCATTGACCAGCCGCAGGCCCTGGCCGAGTGGCTGGATGCTGGCGTAATAACCGAGCCCAAACGCCCGGTAGAGCTACGCAAGGGCGTCGTGGTTGATTCGATCTTCCGCTACCAGGAGCATAACAGCGGCACGGTTGGGCAAGAAGACTTTGGCATAGACATTGCAGAGAGTAGTTTCGGCGGGGCGGTACTCGCCGTGACGCTACAGCTCACCGCCCAGGGAGAGCCAACGCTTGTCTTCGTTAAAGACAGGCGGAATAGCGTCCGGTGGGCTTACCGCCTCGCCGAATGCGTAGGTCTCCCTCCAGCCCAGCAAGCCATTGAGCAGCTATCTGCCCTCCCTCCCACCTCCACGCGCCGTCGCCTGATGGAGCTGTTAGAAGACGGCGTGGCCTTCCACAACGCCGATCTGCAGTTCGCCGACCGCCAGATTATCGAGGCAGCGATGAGGCGGGGAGAGATTGGCGCGCTGTGCAGCACCTCCACGCTGGCGATGGGCGTGAATCTACCGGCCCGCAACGTCATCGTTGAATCCCATTGCTGGGCGAACACTGGCGAGTCGCAGCGGCCGACGATTCGGCCGATCACCCGTGCCGAATTCGAGAATATGGGCGGGCGAGCCGGTCGTTTGCACTTCGGCGAGGAGTTCGGTCGGGCTATCCTGCTGGCGGAGACTGATTTTGTGGCGGAAATGATGTTCCAGCGATACATAACAAGTGACTTCGCACCTCTGGAATCAGCCCTTTCTCGACAAAAGCCACTGGCCCAGTTGCTGACACTCTGCTCAGCAGGTCCGCAGGCCGCCCAGAGCGATCTGGCGTGCCTATACCACCACACCTTAGCGGCTCATTTGAAAGAAGAATACGACGCTACCCAACTGCCGGCCCGGCTGCGCGAGGCTTTTCCTGCTGCTCTGCAACATCACTTGCTCCACGAAGATGAGCTAACCGCTGAGCTGACGGTCACACCCCAGGGACGGCTGTGCAGCAGTAGCGGCTTGAGCCTGCCTGATCTGCGCTGGCTTACACTGTGGATCGCCGAGTGGGATGACCAGCCTCCTGGCGAGCTGGCGTTGCTGCTAATGACCTGTACCGCGCCGGAGGCTCAGCAGTTGAGGTTTGCCAGACGTTTGGGCCAGAGGCACGAAGATCCCCTCAGTCAGCTACAGCAAATGGCGGAGCAGTGGGGCGAAGCTGGTGAGAAACTTACCCGGATACTGCGCCATCCGGCGCTGGACAGCTATGCGGCAGCCCGCAGCACGCACTTGAGTCTGATAATGTTGGATTGGATAGGGCCGGAGGCAACGATAGACATTGAGCAGCGCTGGCAGATTGC
>JALGTD010000304.1 GCA_029821515.1 Candidatus Zipacnadia bacterium
GTCAGTCACTTCTGGCCCGCCGGTTGAGCGCATCTTCCCGATGGGCCTGGACGCGATGTCGGTGTTGGGCTCGAAGCGGGCGTACGAGATAGCTGATAAGATCTACGAGCAGACCAGGTTTGAGGACTACACCAGCCAAACCGAGAAACTGCGTGCGGAAGTGGCGGCGTACACTGAGGAGGACTGGACCAAGAACGTATATGCGGGCTGGCTGCAAGTGCTGAAGTTGCTGCTGGAAGTCAAACAGGAGGGCTACCCTTCATTCATGCGCAGTCAAGCCTGGGTGGACAAGCAACTCAACGCGGCGCTGGGCAGTTGGGCGGAACTGCGGCACGACACGATCCTCTACGCCAAGCAGTCGGTGGTGGCGGAGTGTGGTGGCGACGGTGGCGAGGAGGAACCCCCGCCGCCCCCCAGGGGCTACGTGGAGCCGGAGGTACTTACCTACTGGCGTCTGGGGTTGCTGGCCGGGCAACTGCGCGACGGCCTCAAGCAGCGCAACCTGTTGACCGACGAGACCTTGATCGAGTCGTTTGACGAGCTTGTCTCATTGCTGGAGTTCCTCGAGCAAGTGTCCATTAAGGAACTGACTGGGCAGACGCTGACCACCGAAGAATATAGCCAGATCGAGTACTACGGCGACGCGCTCGCTCGGCTCAACCTGTATACCAGGCGTGGAGTGGCAGGTGATGAGATCACCTCAATGACCGACAAGGATATGGCGGTCGTCGCCGATGTGCATACCGGTGTCAATCGTGCGCTGGAGGAGGGCGTCGGCCACGCGAACGAGATATACGTTGTCTACCCGCTGGAAGGAAGACTACTGCTGGGACGGGGGGCGGTGTTCGACTACTATGAGTTTACAGTGCCGATTGATGAGCGCATGACTGACGAAGAATGGCAGGAGAAGCTAGTTTCCAGTGACCCACCCCAGCCACCCAAATGGACTGGCAGTTTTGCCAGTCCGCTGAAGGGTACGGGCGAGTCAGTAAAGTTCCAGGACATTCCCAACTTTGCCACAGGAGGCTGTTAAGCGTTTGATTGCCCACGACCTGTCGTGCCGGCTCGGGCTCGCGTGCTTGGTCGCCGGTCTCCTGGTCTGTGGTTGCCAGAGGCCACGGTCAGAGGAGTACGTCACTGTGACCTGTGTCGGGGATGTAATGCTCGGGCGGGGTGTGGCGCAGCTGTGCCAGCAGCGCGGCAACAACCTCGAATCGCCGCTCACAGACCACCCTACCCGCTTCCCCCGGGTCAACGCCTTGCGCGGCTCCCCCGCAATGGCCCGGGTGCTGGCCAATGTAGGGTTCGATGTGATGAGCCTGGCTAACAATCACGCTATTGACTACGGCCGGGCGGGCCTGCGTCAGACTATGGTGGTGCTGGAAGCAGCGGGGATCACACCGGTAGGCGCTGGGAGCACACTGGCCGAAGCCCAGCGGGGTGTGGTTGTCACAATCCGCGGGCTACGAGTGGGCTTTCTGGCCTACAGTCATTTCCCGTACACGAACTTCGTGCATGACCCTAAGCGCGAAAGCATTTTGCTGCTCAACGAGGAAGCCCTACGCAAAACTATCCCTCCTGTGGTGCAGCACTGTGACGTGATGGTGGTTTCGTTTCATTGGGGCCGGGAGGGTAGCCGGCGGGTGACCGCCTACGAGCGAAATCTAGCTCATCTGGCGGTGGATCTGGGTGCTGATTTGATCATTGGGCACCATGCCCACGTTCGTGGAGAAATCGAACGATATCAAGACAGCTTAATTGCTTACTGTCTGGGCAATCTGGTCTTTGATGAACAGAGCTACGGTGGCAACGAAGGATACATCTTAACCTGCCGCGTCAGCCACGCAGGCGTAATGGATTATGTCGCACTGCCGGTGCGGGTAGTCAACGGCCAGGCACGTAGGGGGCATGGTGTTACTACGGGGATTCAGGCGACCAAACAGTATACGGCCGGAATGCAGCGTGCCCCGGCAGCGATGAAGACGAGAGCAATTTGGCGAGAAGTGGTCAGAAAGGTACGGGAAATGACAGCATGATAAAAATCAGCGCTTTACCCAAATGTTGGATAGAAGATATCTCCGAAGGCCGTATGGACCTATTCGAATGGATCGAGTTGTCAGTGCAACTTGAATGTGAAGGACTGGAGATGTATTCACGCTTTCTCAAATCACATGACGCGAAATACCTGAGCCAGGTACGGAGCCACATCGAAGCCCTGGGTATGCGTATGCCGATGATGTGCTATGCTCCCGATTTTACTGTCCCTGATCCTGGTGTGCGTCGGCGGGAGATCGACAAGCAGATAGAGATGATCCAGGTAACAGCAGAACTCGGTGGGGAATTCTGCCGCACGCTTTCCGGACAAGCTCGACCGGAGGTTGCAATTGAGCAGGGCACCGAGTGGGCGGTGGAATGCATTACAGCCTGTTTGCCCGCCGCCGAAAGCTATGGGGTAAAACTTGTCATCGAGAATCACTACAAGGACAGCTACTGGCAGTGCCGAGAGTTTGCTCAGAAGAAAGAGGTTTTCCTAACTATCGTGAATCGCATTGCTTCGCCGCATTTCGGCGTTCAA
>JALGTD010000087.1 GCA_029821515.1 Candidatus Zipacnadia bacterium
GGACAGTCGCGACCCGCGCTCACCGACCCGCGTCTCATAGCCATCGGGGAAGTCCATAATAAAGTCGTGAGCGTTAGCGGCGATGGCGGCTTGCACCACCTCTTCGTCGCGGGCCTCGGGCCGACCGTATTTGATATTGTCGCGCAGGCTGCCGGCAAACAGGAAACTTTCCTGCATAACCATACCGATATTCTGGCGCAAACTCCGCAGCGCCACGTTGCGCAGGTCATGACCATCAATCAGCACCTGGCCGGAGGTGGGGTCATAGAAGCGAGGGATCATGTGGACAAGTGTGGTCTTGCCGCCACCGGAAGGCCCCACCAGAGCCACTACCTCGCCAGGCTCAGCCTCCAGGTTGATATCCCGCAGCACCATTTCCGTGGGCTCGTAGGAGAAATAGAGATTCCTCATCTCGACGTGACCCTCTATCTTGCCCAGCTTTTCAGGTTGCTCAGGCTCCTGGACGCTCGGCACACTGTCAAGAGTTTCGAAAATCCGCTCGATGGCGGCCATTGCCCAGTTAATCAAGTCGCTGATGGTGACCAGGGCGATTACCGGACTGTAGAGCATTCCCGCATAACTGAGGATAGCCACCAGGTCTCCGATCCTCAACGTTCTCAGGTAGATGATTTCGTACGAGCCGGCCAGGATGATTGTCAGGTTGGCTACTTGTGTGACGAAATTGGCGTTGATGCCGAGCACTGCCCGCCAGATGCCGAGTTTGATGTTTATGGTAATACTTTCGCGGATTTCCTTGACAAAGCGGCGGCCTTCCCACAACTCACGCCCGAACGATTTGATGACTCGAACTCCTGAGATTGCTTCACTGAGCGTACTATACACCCGAGCATACTGATCGCGCTCCTGGTGAGACAGTCGGCGAATGCGCCGGCGTAGCACCAGGAAGTTGACCACGTAGATGGGCAGGGCCAGAGTGGCTATGAGGGCCAGATGCCAGTTGTATACGTAGAGTATGGTCAGCGCCATGAGCAGAGTTATGATCTGACTGGCAATGTTAACCAGTTGGTCGCTGAGTATGCTTTGGACTCTCTCGACGTCAGACAGTACCCGCGACATAATCCAGCCATGAGGGTGGGATTCGAAGTAGCGCAGCGACAGTCGCTGCAGGTGGCGAAAAAGCTGTTGGCGGATATCGAAGACTACGCGGTTACCGATGGTCAACAATATGCGACTGCGAATGTAGCCGATGATATAGCCTACTGCGTAGATTCCGGCAAGTATAGCGGACATCGACAGCACAAAGTGCCAGATATCATCAGCATTAGTACTACTGGCCTGAGCTTGCAGAGCAGCTTCGACGCCAAAGACCTCGGTTAGCCGATTGATGATGACTCCCCAGATATAAGGCAGCAGCATATTGACCCCAGTGGCGAGGCCCACCAACAGCATAGCTGCCAGAACTTGCCACCTATAGCGCCGAACAAATTTTAGTGCGCGCAACAATACCGGCATTGCTTCCTTCAGACCTTCACTGGCGTTGTTTGTTGCTGGCCATACAGCCTATTACCGAGTTGCTCAATTCAGGGGTGGGAAATGTGATGGGGACAGATGGCTCAAACAAAGCAGGGACGCCCATGCTGCAGCGTCCCTTTGGAACTGATTGTTCAATCCATATTCAGCAGGCGATCTGCTAAGCGTAGACTTCGCCTATCCTGGCTACACCTCGAAGGTGGTCGGGGCATCGTAGTCCTCGGGTGGGTGCTCCAGACTCTGGAATATCCGCTCGACGAAGGCCAGCAGCTCTCGGGGGTTGAACGGCTTGGTCAGATATGAATCTACCCCCGAGGACCATCCTTTGAAGATGTCCGCATCCTGGGCCTTGGCTGTGAGCATTATTACGGGAACGTCTTTAGTCTGAGCATTGGCCCGTAACTCCTTGAGTGTCTCGAAGCCATCCATTCGCGGCATCATCACATCCAGGATAATCATATCAGGGATTTCTGCCCGCACTGCTTCAAGAGCCTCAACGCCGTCGTAGGCGGTTATCACCTCGTATCCGGCTCGTTCTAAGTTGACCTGAACCAAGCGCACAATATGTCGCTCGTCATCGACTACCAGAATTGTTTTGGCCATTCAGATAGGCCCTCCCTTACTGGCTTGCGAGGCCTCAGAGCACCTCGAGCGCATTTAACTTCAATCATTCCAGTACCAGTACGTTGCATCTATGCATCTATTATAACAGACCACACTCAACCTTGTCAAACTATTGGGCTGATGCTGCGTTCACCAATTGCTGGTCGGTCTCGAAACAGGACTCCAGTTGTTGATACAATTCCTGATAGAGGTGGTAATAACCTTCGTATAGCTGTGTTCGCGTTGGATTGGGAACCAGTTCGTCAATCACGCTGATAGTTGCCGAGCACGCCTCGGGCACGCTGCCGTAAATTCCCGTTCCCACGCTGGCCAGCAGCGCCACCCCAAAGGCGGGGCCTTCATCCACATTGATGGTACAGTGGGCCTGGCCGGTGACATCGGCTTGGATCTGTCGCCACAGTTTACTTCGGGCTCCCCCGCCGGAGGCGCGCACCTGGGCTGTTTCCACCCCCATACCGCGGATTATTTCAAAGGAATCGCGCATCGCGAAGGCGACTCCCTCCATAACCGCACGGATTATGTGGGCCCTGGTATGGCGCAAAGTCAAGCCGAAGAAGACGCCCTTGGCATTGGGGTTGGCATAGGGAGTACGCTCGCCGGTCAAGTAGGGTAAGAACACAAGCCCTTCAGCACCGGGGGGGACATCGGCGGCGGCCTCGGTCATATACTCGTAGGGATCGCGCCCGGATTCCTTGCTCTGGGCAATCTCGTGCCGACACAGGTTGTCGCGCAGCCAGCGGAATGACCCACCGGCTGACAGCACCACACCCATCACGTGCCATTTGTCGGGTACTGCGTGGCAGAAGGTATGCGTGCGTAACTGCTCATCCATCAGCGGTTCGTCCAGATGCGCGAAGACCACGCCGGAGGTGCCCACAGTGGACGAGAAGACGCCGGTGGTCACAATACCGTTGCCGACAGCGCCGGCAGCTTGATCACCCCCGCCCCCGACCACCGGCGTTCCGACAGCCAGGCCAGTGGCCTGGGCTGCAGTCTGCGTAATCTGCCCGCTCACCTCCGGCGACTCATAGACATCCGGCAGTAGCTCACGGGGCAGATCAATGCGCTCCAGTATCAAATCGGACCAGCGGCGCTGGGGTACGTTGAATAAGGATGTGCCGGAGGCGTCGCTCACCTCGGTGGCGTACTCGCCGGTGAGCCTAAAGCGGACGTAGTCCTTGGGCAGCAGGACCTTGCGTACCCGCTCGTAGTTGGCTGGTTCATTCTGCCGCAGCCAGATGATCTTAGGCGCGGTGAAGCCGGTGAGCACCGGATTGCAGGTCTCGGCCACCACATCCTCGGCGCCCACCTGCTCGGTGATCCACTCACACTGGTCGGCTGTGCGCTGGTCGCACCATAAGATTGCCGGCCGGATCACCTCGTCATTTTCGTCGAGGAAGACTGACCCGTGCATCTGGCCGGAAAGCCCCAGGCCGGCAACCTCGTCGCCGGCAACGTCCGCCTCGGCCAGCACCGACTGTATCGTCTGGCAGGTAGCCTGCCACCAGTCAGCGGGGTCCTGCTCCGCCCAGTTCGGGCGGGGTGTGGCCAGTTCATACTCGCTGACGGCACGAGCAACAATGCCGCCGTCCTGGTCAATCAGCAGTGCCTTCGTGCCGGTGGTGCCAATGTCCAGGCCCAGCAAATATGCCACAGCGCTCCTCCCGTCTGTCGGGAATTGCTCCGATACCGACCGCAATCTGCTTGCTTGCCCCTACTTAGCCCTGGTGACCGATATCTGCTCACCCGCAGATACTGACTTGAACACGGTCGGGTCGCCTTCGATCTTGCCCCATACAGTGACCGGGCTGGCTGGGCGAATTTCATCGCCCTGACTCATCGGGGTAGGGCCGAAGAAGATGCACATCGCCGACCCCGGCGGCCAGTAGCCCAGATCGCCCATTTCTACCGTCTCCTGGGGTGCTTCATTGGCCGCTGAGACCGGGATTTCGAAATAGATCTCGTCGCCCCAGGTTGACGCGGAAGCCTCAATCGGCAGCGCCCCCCAGATCGTCTCGGCCAGGTCGGTGTCGTTAAGCTCCGCGAAAGCCTCAACTTCTCCTGCCGTGATCTTAATACGCTTGCCCATGATCTGCCCTCCTCGAGCCGATTTGCCTGACAGTTTTGCATGAATACGTGACGACAGCGCTACACCCTCTTCGCGACCAGCCGCTACTGTTCCTCTATCAAGTAGTGATTATGTCGAAAGAATTCCCTACATGTTTGATAATGCAATGCGTTGGACACCAGGGAAGTTCTAGGCCCGTAAATCATAGATAGCCACCCCCGCCAGCGGCTTGGGATAGAAGTGCGTTCCTTTCTGGGGCATAGGATCTCCGGCCTGGGCTATCTGCATAACATCTTTGACATGTGGCGGGTTGATCAGGAAGGTGGCTGCGACCTCGCCAATATCCACCTTTGCTATCGCCTCTTCTGCACTGTCGGTAAAGAGGATATTCTTTTGGCTCTCGCCGTAATGTCCACTGAGCCCCATTAGCTTCTCAATTACGATGCAATGCAGCACGGCCAGATCAAGTTGACGCCAGGCTGAGGAGCGCTGCGGGGCGAAGTTCCCCAGAGAAGAGGCGTCGCGTGGCGCTGTTAGCAGTCGCACCACGTTGTCGCCAGTGTACAGCCCGAAGACATGCTCCTGGCTCCCAAGCTGGTGCATCTCAGTTAGGATGTCCCGCACCGCACTGCTGCGATCGGCAGGCCCCGAAGGCAGCTCTCGGACAGTGACCTGGAAGATATTAGCCCCTGGGTTTTTTAGATAGTCGTATCCCGAGGGTGGTAGGGCCTGAATCATTCGGTGCGAAGGTAGTATCGTCAAAGTATCAGGGTCAGCAGGGCACAGCAGCATGCTGACATAGTTCCAGGGAGGGTCACTGGTGTTGGGCTGTTCTGACGACATTTGATCGCGATAGGCCAGCGCCGCGCAGTAGCGGTGATGGCCGTCGGCGATTACTATCTGCTTGTCGGACAGAATCTCGGCGAAGGCCGCTATACGCTCAGGGTCCATCACCGGGGCCAACCGATGTACAACTCCTTCGTCATCGGAGACCTCAAATCCGGCCTCGCTGACCGTCTGG
Organism: Candidatus Zipacnadia bacterium; assembly: GCA_029821515.1. Taxonomy (GTDB): domain Bacteria; phylum Armatimonadota; class Zipacnadia; order Zipacnadales; family Zipacnadaceae; genus JALGTD01. The sequence goes on from JALGTD010000087.1 coordinate 5,205, forward strand.
GACGCGAAAATCTGCTCGGCGGCCCCGTCCGGGTCGCTGAACAGAGCGAAGACCTGGCTAAAGCTGGCCTGACAGGCCCGCATCATCGCCAGCCGGTCGGTCCTCACTGCAGTGCGGATTTCCTCATGGGGTAGCACCACCCGCTCCTCGTAGTTGTGCAACTTAACTGCGGCAATGTAGGCGCGGCGGTGGATATGTCCCTTCAGGGAATCTTCATATTCCTGTTCGTAGACATAGATGGCTGGAGCCGGGTCCTGGATGAAGATGCCCTCATTCCGCCAGTGCTGCCAGTAGTCGGCCGCCCTCGGGTATCGCGACAGGTAGGGATCGGGCGAGAAAGGAGACCCTGCCAGGGTCAGGTAAACGATATTGTGAGGGCTGCGGGCAGCGTAGCTGATATACTGGCTGCCGTTGATGACATCGTAAGGAGGTGCCAGCACACTGGCCATATTTCGTATGACCTGGCGATTGTAGCGCCAGGCCCGGAAGGGTTTAACTATGGGCATACGATTTTCCTCTGGTTGGCTCTTTGCAAGGGATTGCTTTAGACAAACTGTTTGAGGTGCTGCAACCCTTTGACAAATCCGGCCTCGCGGGGCCAGGCGGCGTCTTCGTGCTCAATGCTCAGCACTCCGTCGTAGCCGATTCGGCGCAGGCGGCTCACGCAGGGACCCCAATCAATCTCGCCGAATCCGGGAATGACAAATCGCCACCAATCATCGGTCTTTGTGCCCAGGTATCCCCGCTCGCTGTAGCGAATCTCGGTATCTTTAGCATGAGTGTGAAAGATTCGGTCAGCGAAGTCGTCAATGGCTGACAGGTAGTCAATCTCCTGTATGACCAGATGAGAAGGGTCGAAGTTAAGCCCAAAGTTCTCGTAGGGCACCAGGTCGAACATCAGGTCCCACTGGCCCAGGTGCATTATATTGGTAGCGTACCAGTTTTCCAGGGCGATCTTCACCCCGGCCTGGGCGGCGTCGACACACAGGTCGGTAAAGAAGGGCGCGGCGATCTCTTCGAGCGTCTCCTCCCGGCTCATTCCCTCCGGCGGCAGCCCGGCATTGCAGCAAAGAACTTCAACATCTATATCGCTGCATATCCCGACCAGAGAAGCTACCCACTGCTGATTGCGCTGGCGCTCGTCGGCGTCACCTGCGGTTACATCAACGTATGC
>JALGTD010000088.1 GCA_029821515.1 Candidatus Zipacnadia bacterium
GGTGGCTTACCTGCAGCAGGTCACGCCCTGGAGCCCGCTGAGCTGTGCCGTGCTGTTGGCAGCAGTCTACGCTACTATGATGGTCTTCCGCGTAGGCAATGTCTATCTGCTGCAGAGCTGGCCGGACTGGAAATGGACGGCAGTGGGCGCGGTGACCTACTTCCTCTTCCCCGCCGGGATGTTTGTGATCGCCTACCTGCCCAACTACTGGCTGGCGCTGAGCTTTGCGGTGCTGTGGGGCTGGGGCGCGGCTGCGCTGTGGGGTGGGACGACTATGCAGACTCTGGCGCTGACCGAGTACAACGCCCGCCCCCAATTGACCTACCTCGTTGCGGCTGGCATCACCCTGGTGGCTCTGTTGCTGGTCTTCGCCCTACCCCGGAGCAGGGAGGCGACGATCGCCCCACCAAGTGGCGCAAAGCTTCGGCGAATCGTCACCCAGCCTAAGGCTATCATTTCCATGTTCTTGCTGGGCAGCTCAGCGCTGGCCTTTGGGCTAATGTTGGGAACATTCGCCGACTATGTCGAAGCCCAATACGGTGCCCAGTATGTGTGGATTACTGGGATGTTCTACCCGGGCATCCTCATCGGCCTCTCCTTTGTGAGTGGATGGCTTTCCGATCTGGGGGGGCGCGCTCCGGTCCTGTCGACCTCCTTCCTGTTAGCAGCGGTGGGATGTGCGCTGGCGGCACTCTGGCACAGCCCCGTGGCTCTGGCTGCAGCAGCGGCGCTTTGGGGTTTGCTCAACGGCGCAGTCCCGGTGATCAGCACGGCGTTGGTCGGCGACTCAGCCGAGCGCAGGCGACGTCCTCTAGCCTATGGGGCGTTGTTTACCGGCCGCGACTTGGGGGCAGTACTGGGGCTGGTAGGAAGTCGGCTCGCTGCCGGCAACGGCGTCAATCTGCAGACGAGCTTCGTTGTGTTTGGCGTTCTGTTTGTGTTCTGTGCGGGCGTAGCTGCCCTGCTACAGCGTTACGCCAAACACAGGTTATGACCTAACCAAAGGGGCAGGTGACCAGCGCTTCCTATCTCGTGGGCAGTGCCCATCTACGCGGACTGACTAATAAAGCTATCCACATCCCCGCGCCAGGCCGCTCCCTGCATTGGCCCCTGTACAGTCGCGCCCAGCGCGCCACAGGCATTGGCCAGGCGGCCGACCTCTTCGAGGGGTAACTCTTCGATCAGCCCCACCACAAAGCCAGCATCAAAGCAGTCGCCGGCACCGGTCGGGTCAATTGCCTCAACGCAAAAACCGGGCACAGGCACAACATCGTCAGCAGTGAAGATCGTACAGCCCTCGGCGCCTCGCTTCAGGCCCACATACTGCGCACCACCCTCCAGCAACGCCTGGCAGGCAGCTTGCGGGTCGGAGGTGCCGGTGAGGATCTGGGCCTCTTCGCCGCTGGGTAGTACCAGCGTGGCAACATCAAGTATCGGAGCGCATATCTGGCGCAGCACCTCTTCGCCGCCCAGCAGTTCAGGGCGCAGATTAGGGTCAAAGACCACTTGAGCGCCCGCCTCGTCGGCCAGATGGGCTGCCTCATAGCAAGCTTCTCTCATTTCCTCCCCAGCAGACAGCGACGAGCCGCATATATGCAGCCAGTGAGCATCTGCAAACAGAGAGGCGTCGGGCGGGGCTATCTGTCCGGCGGCGGCGTTGCCGATGTGGAAGATGAACTGGCGGCTGCCGTCGGAGAAATATGTCACGAAGGCAACGCCGGTGGCCAAGCCCGCAATCCGGGCAACACAAGTGGCATCAACACCGTCAGCCGCGAAACGATCCAATAGACACTTGCCGAAATCATCCTGGCCCACCGCACCCACGAAGGCCACGCTGTGCCCCAGCCGCGCTACCTGGTCGGCAAAAATGGCTGGCGCCCCGCTGGGGAACGGTCCGACGAAATCATCAGCCTGGTCAAGCGGACTGTCTACCCGCTTGCGCATTATCTCCACCAACAGCTCACCAATTGCGACTACCTCGCACTGAGTCACTGTTATTTCCTCCCAATTCGCCCTGTCAGGGAGCCTCCTGCAGGTTAGCGGGTGACAGTAAACTCATCGTAGCGGTTCCGATTCGTGTCAATAAAGACACAGCTCAACTGACTGGGTGTAACATCAATTCGGCAGAAGCCCAGGGAAGCAAAGGCAAATCGGCTGTACGGATTGGGGCTGGCGCCTGGTGAGTACAGAGGCGCGCCGCCGGTGCCAAGGGTTACGTAGTGGACGCCACCGTGTAGGCTGCGCTCGTAGAGGTGGTCGTGCCCGCAGAAGACTACCTCCACCCCGCCGTCTTCAAGCAAGGGACACCACTGCTGCTGGATGGTCTCGTTGCCCCCGTGAGGGCCAGATGAAAAGGCCGGGTGATGAAACATTGCAATGCGCCAGTCAACACCAGCAGGCCGAGGCTGGTTCAGTTGCTGCTGGAGCCATTCAGTCTGCTCCGCTATGCGCCGGCAACTATCCAGCACAAAGAATTGACAGTTGCCATAGGTGAAGGTGTACCATTCGGTCCCGTAGTCACCACCACCGCTGGGTATGGGGAGCAGCCCATAGTAGAGCGCGGCATTGTGCTCGTGGTTGCCAACGGCCGGGTAAAAGGGCAGATTTCGGGCAAAGACACCAATGACGGGAAAGAAATGGTACCAATCATCCATTGAGCGACCGTCAGCGACCAGATCGCCGGTATGAAGAATCAGGCGGGGATTGGCCGCCAGCATCGCAGCTACTACCTGGCGGTGCGCATCCGGACGGCTGCGCGTATCCCCATAGGCAGCAAACGTCCAGTCAGTCAGCGACTCCGGCGGTGTAGTGATGCGATGAGGACCGACGCTGGCCGACTGATTACCGGCGACGGCTTTGATGGTGTACCAATAGGTCTGCCCCGCCGAGAGCCCCTGCAGGCGCACGCGGTGGGTCTGGGCCGGCCCGCCTTCGCCCACTCTCTCGCCGACTAATTCGATCCAGCCGGTGGACGGTATATTGGTGTGCCAGGTCAACAGCGCGGAGGTGGTTGTCAAATCGCCCAGCGTTGGCCCCATATCTATCTTCAGCGTTGGCAGCACTGGAGCCGACTCGGCAGGCGCAGCCACAGCACCGGCGGCCAATACAAGTGCCAGCAGGATGAAGCCCAGTGCTATGGGGTGCAGCTTTGTCCGATTATTCATTCTGGTCAACTGTACCTGCATATGTATCCCCCACATCAGTTTCTGTCGCAAAACGGTCCTGACTACTTGCGCACCTCTGCGCCAACTTCCTCCTCCACGTAGTTATGAAGCGCTGACATTGCCGCCTCCACCTCTTCGTCGGTCAGCGTCCGATCCTCGGCGCGGAAGACCAGCCGGAAGGCGATTGACTTGCGTCCGGCGCCAATCTGCTGAGGGTCGCTGTAGACATCAAAGGGAATCACACTCTCCAGAAACTCACCTCCGGCTTGCTTGATCTCGTCAATAAGGCGCACTGAGGCAAACTCGTCATTATCCGGCACAATAATGGCCAGGTCGCGCTCAGCCGCCGGGAAGCGCGCCACCGGCTGATAGGTACTGTATAAAATAGCTCGACTGAATAGCATATCCAGGTCCAACTCGAAGGCGCAGGTGTCCCCGGGCAAATCGTAAGCCTCCGCCACCTCAGCAGCAATCTCACCTACCAGACCAACGGTCTCATCACCCAGCAGCATCTGGGCACACTTGCCCGGGTGAAAAGTCGAGTGCTCCAGTCGGACAAAACTAAGCTCGGGGATGCCCAGGCCCTGGCACAGTTGCTCGATGATACCCTTCATATAGTAGAAATCAACCTGCGCCTGCTCAGCAGGCATGTTCCAATCGTCCACCAGGGGACTCCCCATCATTAGCGCGGCAACGTGTTGCCGTTCACAGGGCAGTGATTGCTCATCCTGGGGAAAGAAGACCGTGCCGATCTCGTAAAGAGCGATGTCGCTAACCCGCTGACGGGCATTGCGGGCGGCAGCGGTCAACAGGCCGGGAAGCAGCGTGGTGCGCATCACCGTCAGGTCAGAACTGGCCGGATTGGCTAGCTCCAGGAAATCACGGCAGGCGTCGTCCTGGGGCCAATGACATTCATTCAGAGCACTCGGGTCCATCATTGAAAAACTCAAGTTCTCGTACAGCCCGCACTGGCGCAGCAGCTCACCAACCCACCGCCGGAGCCGTTGCTCTTCCGTCAGGCGGCCAGCGGAGGTCAGGTGGCCCGGCACGGTCAGCTCAATATTCTCGTAGCCATACACAATTGCTACCTCTTCAATTAGGTCAATCTCCCGCTCTACATCTAGCCGAAAAGTCGGCACCTGAACCATCAGCGGCTCGTTCTCTTCAACGCCAAAGCCCAGGCGACACAGCAAATCGGCCATAGTGGCCGCGTCAATATCCGTCCCCAGGAGGGAGTTGCACCTGGCCGGCCGCAACTGGAGGCTCCTGGTGACAAAATCCCGCGTCTTGACATCAATAGCAGCCTGAGCTATCTGGCCTCCAGCGGTCATCATTATCAGCTCAGCGGCACGGGCCAGCGCCGCCAAGGTGAGATTAGGATCAACATGCCGCTCAAACCGGTAAGAGGCCTCGGTACTAACCCCCAGCCGCAGCGAGGTCCTGCGGATGGACACAGGGTCGAAATGCGCTGATTCTATCAACACCCGACTGGTAGTTTCACTAACCTGGGTATCGGTGCCCCCCATAATCCCCGCTAGCGCAACCGACCCCATCGGATCAGCGATGACGACATCCTCCGGGCTCAAAGTCTGCCAGGTGCCGTCCAGCAGCAGTAGCTTCTCTTCCGCTTCGGCGCGGCGGGTGATAATATGGCCGTCTTTGATTAACCTGAAATCGAAGGCGTGCAGCGGCTGGCCCATCTCCCAGACCACATAGTTGGTACAATCAACTACGTTGTTGATAGAGCGGATGCCGGCGGCCTCCAGCCGGTAACGCAGCCAGTCCGGCGAGGGGCCAACCTTCACATCCTCCATCAGCAATGCGGAATAGCGGGGACACCCGACCGGGTCAGCAATCTCAACAGCCACTGGACCCAGGGTGACGTTATTGGCATCGATCACCGGATCGTCAGTCGCGGGAAAAGTAGGCACCGGACCCACGAAGTCTGTCCCCGACAGGGCCGCGGTATGCCGCGCAACGCCCACCATAGAAAGCAAATCGCCGCGATTAGGCGTAACCGCTGTCATCAGAATCTGATCGCTGCTGCCCCCGTCCGCCGCCGCCCAGTCACGGACCTCTTCAACCTCCAGGCCACCCATCGTCAGCAGATGACATAGCTCAGGCAGTTCGGGAGTACTCGTCAGGTACTCTTTCAACCAACCGTACGGTACACGCATCCTATGCCTCCTTGACCCGAAACGCTACAACCATTGAGACGACTATCAGGGCTGCGCCCATTATGATAAAAGGGGGCCGCAAGCCCAACGAGGAAGCGACTAATCCGCCAATCAATGGGCCTATCGCGCCACCAATAGCCCCCACGGACATGGTCAGGCCGAAGGCCCTCCCATAACTATCGCGCGGAGCAATATTGCCGATAATGGCATTCACCGTAGGCCCGGTGCCCCCCGCCGCCAGACCGAACAATGCTCTTATGCCCAACAGTTGGCCAACACTCTGAGCTATTGCTTGCGGAATACAGAAGATGCCGGAAGACAGCGTACAGGCGACTAAGACCTTCTTGTGCCCAATCCGGTCGCTAATCCGCCCAATAATCCCAGCGCTAGCCGCAGCCATCAGACCACTGATTGCTATTACCAGCCCGGTGGTTGAGGCAACCTTGGCTTTGAGCACCACTAGTGACTCGACGAAGAGCGGAAATATGGGAGCGACAATCGTCCCACCTAAATTAATAAAGAAAATGACCGCCAGCATTGTGTGAAAGCCCCGGTGGTTAGCCACCTCCCGCAGACTGCCGTTGGCCTTGATCATCTCGGCGCTGGGCCGCGAGAATCTTTCCCGGGCACCTGCTAACACCAGACAACCCCCCAGAAACAGTAGCCCGCCGGCAATGTAGAAGGGAATCCGGTAGCCATAGTGGTCTGCCGTTATTCCTCCAAGCCATGGCCCTACCGTAGTCCCCGAGAAGACCGCAGTCTGCATCAGTCCCAGACTATAACCCAATCTGGATAGAGGGGTCACGCTGGAGACCAGCGCCACAGAGGCAGCTACGGTGCCAGTTATTGCTCCTTGCAACAACCGCAGCGCCAGGAGCTGGTAGACATTCTTGGCTGTACCCATTAGGGCCAGCAAAACAGCTCCCCCGAACATCGCCCGTTCCACCATAAGCTTGCGACCATAACGGTCGGCGATTGTTCCCCAGATTGGGCTGAAGACCGCGAACATCAGCCCCGGACCAGTCACCAGAATCCCCGCCCAGATAGGCACCATCCGCTCATTAGTTACCCCCAACTCCCTAATGTAGAAGGGAATAA
>JALGTD010000089.1 GCA_029821515.1 Candidatus Zipacnadia bacterium
GTCAGCGTGCGGTTGCCTCTGGCCACGACGACTCCCATCGTGGCCGTGCGCAGGATATTTCCATCGCTGTCATAAGCGTCAGCCCGCAACTGCTGCCAGCCATCCCCAATACCCTCGGTCATCACAGTCAAATCAAACGGCATCTGGTTGCTCATTCCCACAAACTTTCTCCCCAGCAGTACCGCCACATAGTTGATTGCCAGTTTGCCTCTGACCTGCAGGCGCACCTCCACATTCTCCGATATCGTCGTACCGTGGCGCGGCGAAGTAATCTGGAAATCCGGCTCCTGGTGCAGAAGCCCTTCCCCACCTTCGGGCAATGCAGCTACCACCAGAAGAGGAGCAGCCTCCGCAATCGGATGGGTTTGCGCGTAGTACGTTTCCGGAGCAAACAAGCAATCACTTACCAGCAAACCACACAGCGACGGGCCCGCTGGTGGCTGCTCGGTGGCAGCGGCGGCCCCGGCAAACTGCTGCTTAGCCAGGAGGGCGGCAGCTTTCACATAGCGGGCCAGCGAATGTTCGGGACTGGCAGCCAGCACTCGATCAGCGGACGCCAGCGTGCTGTCATACAAACCCTGACGGCACTGCAGATAGGCAAGTGCAGCAGTAACTTCGGCTCGCGCAGTACCGGACAGATCACCTTTCAGCAGCTCATCGCATATCTTCAGGGCCGCCTGATCGTCGCCAAGCTGGTAGTACGCCGCCACCAGGCCCAACCCTCCCAGCGAGGACTGAGGCGCCAGTGCCGCCACCGCCTGGAAGTCAGCCACGGCCTGCTGGCTGTCGCCCTGCAGCAAGTGCACCGTACCCAATCCGGCGCGGGCCTCAGCGCAGCGACTGTCCTGCTGGTAAGCAGCCTGAAACTGCCCGGCAGCACCGGCCAGCTTGCCCTGCCCCAGCAACTGACAGCCAGCCAGCAGCTTCGGCCCCACCGACGCCGTTGCCGGCACAGCCCAGCTTATGCCAGCCAGCGCTGCCAACCACAGCAGTCGTTGGGCCACTTTGTAGTTTGGTGCTTGCCACATAGGCAGCATCCGCTACCGACGAGAAGCTTATCACGACAGACCGGGGCAAAACTGTCTCATTGCGGTGGTAGAGCCCGCGCGCAACTGACCACCCAAGTCACATCGCGCCCGCTTCTACTCACTTCCTGCGACCAGCTCTACCTCGCCGGCAGTAATCTCCCGTTCACCGTCGGCCGTATCGAGTACCAAAGCTCCGCAGTCATTTACAGCTCGCGCAGTGCCACAGATTACCTCTTGCCCCAGATGAACATATACATTCCGTCCCAACACACTCTCAAACCTGCGATACCGACCGACCACTTCCGCCAACCCGCCGCTCTGAAACTGCTGGTAGATGACATCAATCTTCTCAAGTATACCCACCAGTACCTCTTCGCGCCGCAGCGGCGTACCATAATGCTTCTCCAAAGTAGTCAAGGGAGCCCCGACTTGCGCCTGCAGCACCTCCGGTCGGCCGTTGACATTCAAGCCCACCCCCACCACCACCGCACCACCGCGCTCCTCCAGCAGGATACCGCCAACTTTGCGGTCGGCGATCAGCAGATCATTGGGCCATTTGGTGACAACGGGGATCGAGTAGCTGGAGGTGAGTGATTCTGCACAGGCAGCGGCAGCCCCCAGCGATAGGATGGGCACCTGACTCTGCTCGCAAGCTGGGCGCAGCAGCACCGAAAAGAGCAAAGCCTGGCCTGGCTCATCCAGCCAGCGCCGTCCTCGGCGCCCCCGACCGGCAGTCTGAGTGTCGGCGACGACCACTGTCCCTTCGGCCGCACCCGCCTCAGCCAGGCGCAGAGCCTGCTCGTTAGTGGAATCTATGCGAGGGTAGTACCGAATGCTGCGCCCTACTACTTCGGTGGCAAGCTCAGTCTCACACCATGAGGTATCCAGCGAGCTACTGGCCATCGTCCTCAGCAGGGCAGCAGATGCGATAAGTTCCGTCCGCAACGTCCAACTGACATCCGCCGAGTTCAGCAAGAATGCGCAGGGCAACCTCAGCCGGCACTCCCTCGCTGAAGTCGTAGGTGACTGGTTTCTGCTCCAGGCCCTCGCCCACCATCACTTTCACATCTGCCTCGCGAGCAACCACCCGAATCGCCTCATCAAGAGGAGTTTCCTCGAACACCTGCGTGGTAACATGCTCAGGCGGAGGCTCGAAGCCAGGGATACTCACAGTAGTCGAGGCGGCTACCCCGGGCAGTTCCGAGGACAGTTCCATCTGGCACTCCTGGGTGCCGGTTTCGCGGGCGATGATACCGAAGGAAAGCTGCTTGGACTCCTCCGCTGTCAGCGGTCCCTGGTAGATGATTGGCTGATCATCGGCCAGCTCGAGTTTGCCCAACGGCTGGATCCGAACCACCGCCTTCTCCACGCTGGCCTGCGGCTGGATGGTCACCTGCACCGGCACCGGCTGGCCCACTATGCGCTCGCTCAACGAGGGCGGCGTTATGACCACCCTGGCGCCGGCCTCAACATTGGCCAAGGCTGATGGCGTACTTGACCGCCCGTAGGGCCCGGCCCCCAACGTCATACGCTTTTCAACAGCCGGTGCCCCTCCGCCGCCCGCTACTCCGGGAGCCGCCGCCTCGTCCGCCCACGTTTCAATCTCGGGCACGGCGGCATGCCTGGCAGCGTCGACATCTGCCAGCCCTGGTTCCCTATCACCTGCGGGCGGTTCCCCGCCAGACGCCTCTTTCGTCTCCCTTCGCATCTCGGTTGGGACACTCTTCTGTGGCGGCGGAGCCATGGCCGGCGCTTCGACAACGGCTTTTTCTTCGCCGGCCTTCGTCGGGCTCTTTTCGTCAGCAACTGGCTGCCCGAGGGACTTCTGGACAGTCTCAGCCTGCTCCCAGCCGACACCTCCTAAGCCAGGTCCAATGCGCTGATAGGAAAAGACTGCCACGAAGCCGACCACCAGCGCGGCCGCCGCGGCTACTGCGCTCATATGCTGCCAGGAAATCCTAAACCGAGGCGTGACAGGCTGAGCTTGCGCTGCTACCGCCCGCTTGATGCGGGCCAGCAAGTCTGCCGGCGGAGCTACTACCTCCAGGCCACGCAAGGCAGTCACCGTGCGCCGGAAGGCCTCAAGCTCCTCGGCACAATCCGGACACTGGCGCAGGTGCTCCGCCATCTGTTCTTGCTGCCGGGCAGGCAGGCTTCTTTCCAGATAGTCAGTAAATTGTTCCTGGCATCTATGGCAGTTCATAATCTGTCACTGAAGCGAGGGGAACCCGCTCCCGCAATTGCGCTAACGGTATGACTCCATTACAGCTCAAAAAGTTCCAGGTCAGGTCGAAGCACTTCCTTCAGCGCACCCCTGGCCCGATTCAGCCGCGATTTCACGGTGCCCACTGGTATTCCCAGAATCTGGGCAGTATCCTTGTAAGAGCAGCCATCGAGATCGTAGAGCACCAGCACCACCCGGTGCTCGGCAGATAACTGCTGGATGGCTTGATGCACCACCCGCTGGCGCTCATTGCGCGCGGCGCGGGAAGCCGGCTCCGTGCGGTCATCTGGTATAGTGCGCTCCTGAGGCTTTTCGTCCTCATCACTGACAAAGGTCAGACTAACTGGCTCCTGAGGTTGGTTGCGCAGTTCATCCAGACACACATTCGTTGTGATTCGGTACAGCCAGGTGGAAAAGGAGGCATCCCCGCGAAAGCTGTCCAGCGACCGAAACGCTCGTACGAAGGCCGCCTGGGTGGCGTCGGCAGCATTATCCGGGTTGCCGAGCATGCGCAAAGCAGTGTTATAAACACGGGTGTAGTGTTCTTCGACCAACAGATCAAAGCTACTGGTGTCGCCTGCCTGGCACTGTTGAATTATTTCTGATTCGTTGGCCGACAAGGTAGTATGCCTGCATTCGTGGTAGACGATGGCGAAAGAACTGCTGCTACAGCCTTATTCGCTCAACGCGTTGATCCTCAATATAGACCTCCACACGATCTCCCGGAGCGGCCGTAAAGTCTACAGTGATCTCATCACCGGGCCGATGTATGCGATCATAAATCGTCTTCACCGTCCGGTCGTGGTCCAGGGTAACCCGCACGCACTGGACAATCGGACCAACTGGCACCACCACGCGCAGTCGCCGCAGCAGCAACATCTCTCCGCCCGGCCCCACCAGTTGGCCGAAGTTAGGGCCCCCACTGACCACCAGGTTGACCTTCTCACCCCGGGCCAGCTTACTGCCGGCAGCAGGTTTTTGGCTGACAACCTGATCTGTGGGCTGATCGCTACGCCGGCGGGTTACTTGCCCCACCGCCAGTGCTGTATCTGTGAGGATGCGCTCGGCCTCGGTCAATCCCAGGCTGACGAGATTGGGCACAGCAATCTTCCGCTTACCACTGCTGATCACTAACGAGACTTGCCGGCCTGCCCGCACCTGGGCCAGCGACGGGGGGGTACTGCTTATGACATGGCCGCGAGGAATTTGGCTGTGATAGTGGTGCCCCGAGACATGCGCCTGCAGGCCAGCCTCCGTCAGTCTGTGTTCAGCCTCTACCTGTGACTCACCTACCAGCTTGGGCACCGATACTTCCTTGCCGCCAGACCCCAGCCCCACAAGTGAAATCACCACAAAAGCTACCGCAGATACTACCAACACCACCAGAACGCTTGCGCAGCCGCGCAGCCAGGCAATCAACGTCGGTTTGTTTATCAGCAGCTTCCGGAGCATCACCTGATCCCTATCACCCTCTCTAAATCGTTTAGCAGCTTACTACTGTCGTCCAGGTGAGCCACTCAGCAATGGTTATCTCCAGGTGCAAGCTCAGTCTGTACTCAATTGCCAGCGAAGCTGTCGCTCAGGCAAGTAACTGCTCCAACGCCGCCCCCAAATCAGCAAGCTGAATCTGGTCAGTCAAGGTAACATCTCCAATCCGAGGCACAACAGGTAGCCGCAGTCGCTGACCCCGCACCTTCTTATCCACTGACATTGCCGCTCGGGCCTGCAGCAAATCCACCTCACTCAGGTCCACTTGCAAGCCGGCCTGTGCAATAAGCTGCTGCAATCTTTGCACTACACTTACCTCGCTAAGCCCCTTTTCGGCTGCCACCTCACTTTCGGCAATCATCCCTACAGCAACGGCCTCGCCGTGCGAAAGCTGCCACCGCGGGGCGGCCCGCTCCAGGGCGTGGCCGATGGTATGACCAAAGTTCAGCACCGCCCGGCGGCCCTGCTCATAAGGATCAGCCGCCACCACTTCGGCCTTGATCTGACAGTTGCGCGCCAGCACGTACTTCAAAGAGACCGCGTTGCCCTCGCTTAGCCGGCCAATATTCTCCTCCAGGTAGCCAAACATTGCCTCGTCAGCAATAGCGGCATGCTTGATAACTTCCCCGAGGCCAGAGCGCAGTTGCTTGTCCGGCAGCGTCTGGAGCGTATTGGTATCAATGATAACGGCCTGAGGCTGATAAAAGGCGCCCACCAGATTTTTGGCCTGCGGCAGATCCACAGCGACCTTGCCGCCGACACTGGCATCCACCTGCGCCAGCAGCGAAGTTGGCACCTGCACAAAGTCCAGTCCCCGCATATAGACGGCAGCGACAAAGCCAGCCAAATCTCCGACCATCCCCCCGCCCACTGCGAACACCACGCTGCTCCGATCAAGGCCTGCTTCGGCTAACTGCTCACACAACTGCCCCGCGCCCGCCAGCGTCTTGCTGCCCTCGCCACTGGGCACCGCAAGCGAACAGACCTCCCAGCCCGCCTCTTCGAGGCTCCCCGCCACCACCGAGGCATACAACTCTTCTATATTGTCATCGGTGATAACAGCGGCACGCTGCCCAGCTTGATCGGGGGCAACGATCGTCCCGATTGCATCCAACAGCCCCTCGCCAATGTGAATCGTGTAGCTATCCTCGCCCAGCTCCACCGGTATCTCAATCGGCCCCGGCGCCAGAAAGAGGCCGCGAGGATCAGCCCTCACAGCTTCTTCGACAGCGTCCGTCACCTGCTGGGGAGTCAGCCCGTCGGTGGTGATATGGTAGTCTGCCTGGTGATATGCTTCATCCCGTTCTGCCAGCAGTCGTCGTATCTCGGCCGCTGCATCAGGTCGGTTCAGCAGGGGGCGTTCATCGCTGGCCGCAGTGCGCCGTATAATTGTCTCCGTCGAGGCATGCAGACAGATGATCGGCCCCATCTGGCGCAGCAGCTCGACGTTCTGCTCGCGCAGCAGTATTCCGCCGCCCGTGCTGACAACCAGACCCTCTTCCGTGGCAAGTTGGCGGAGCACCGTCGTCTCCAGATAGCGGAAGTACGGCTCACCACGGGTGGCGAATATCTCCGCTATGCTTGTGCCCATCTGCTCTTCGATCATCGCGT
>JALGTD010000090.1 GCA_029821515.1 Candidatus Zipacnadia bacterium
CTCTGCAAGCGCCCTGCCACGCGGATCCAGTCGCGCCAGTCCGCTGGCGATCTGCCCGCTCCAGTATGCCTGGGGCAGCAGACATACCGCCATCAGTACAAACCCAATAATTCGCGGCCAGCGGCGCCCTTGCACCAGCTCAGCAATCGGATAGATTCCCAAAATCACCAGCGCCGGCAGCAGCGCGACCTCATAGCGGGCGTAGCGCACATTGGCTAGCCCGATCATAACCGCCCACAGACACGCAAAAACGGCTACTGGCAACAGTTGCCGGTGCCTTCTTACTACCGCCATCGCCCAGCCAACCACGGCCAGGACAACTATTGGTCCGGCCCCCGGTGCCAGCAGGTTCTTGGCGTGGAACCAGAAGCCATTGGGCTCAGCCGCCACGGCCAGCGGCTCACCGAGGCGCATATGCTCAAACTCGAACAGAATACCTTGCTTTGCCTCCGACCAAGCGAGGAAAGTGAACGGCGAGGTGAGCGCAAAAGCGACCACTGCTGCGCCCAGCACAATGAGCATCTTCCTCGCTACATCCGCAGCGCGGCGCCGGGGTTTTCCCCTACCCCCACCAAGCACAATCGCCGTCAGCGGCACTACAATGACCATTAGGCCGCTATACTTAGTGGATGCCGCCAGCCCCACCATCAGGCCCGCCCACGCGCAGTCCTGCCAGCGCCCCGATTGCATCAGCCGCACTGAAAACAGCAGCGCCAAAGCCACGAACAGCGCTTGTGTTACATCTACGGTGCCATAATGAGAGTTGAGCACATGCAAAGGGGCCAGAGCCAGCAGCAGCGCGCAGCACACAGCCGGCAACTCGCTCCAAACCCGCCGAGCCAGCGCGTAGACAATCACAACTGTAAGAATCCCCGCCAGCACGGAAACAACACGGGCATCCAGTGTCCAGAGGCGCAGCGCCTCCGGCAGGGTATCCAAACTCAGCGAAGATAGTATTGAACCGTGCCCGAGAACAGCCGCCGCCGCGACCAGATACAGATACAAGCTGCCATAGTTGAAAAAATGGGGATTGAGATCTCCGCTCAGCGCCAGTGATAGTAGCCCACGCAGGGAGTGGTATTCGTCGGGGTGATACGAGAAAAGATGCGCCGAGTCGGGCAGGCCCCACCTCAGGCCCCAGATGCGCAGGGCAGCGGCTACCACTACCAGGCCAGCCGCGATGACGTAGACTCGCCTACGCCTGAGGAAGCTGCGAGCTGTCTGAGAAGAACTGGTCACGGCAATCTCCGGGGCGAGCTGATTTAACCAAGTGCCTGACACGCAGGACTTCCCTTCGTCATGTGGCAGGCTAACTCCTGCCCGTCCCGCTGCCGTCTATTCTGCCGGCAGAGCATACCGCTCGATCGGACTCCGGTGGCACGCGCAAGCGAAAGTGCCCCAGGCCAGAGCAGCAGCCACTATCGGGGTACAGTCACAGATAGCAACCTCCCAAACGGATCCAGCCGGCCGCCGCCTGGTTGTCGCGGCCGGAGGGTTCGTCCATAATCGTCATTCAAACGCCAGCGCCACTAATCACCAAGCACCTGCCCAAACAGTGTACTCAGGGCGACCGCGTTACGATTGGCATCAAAGTATTTGCTGACCTTCTGGCGTCCCAGTAGAGCTATCCGAGCGCGCAACTCTTCGTCATAGAGCGCCACCTCCAGCTTATCGGCCAGGTCACGAGGGTCGCCCGGTTTGGCCAGTAGACCAGTTTTTTGGTGCTCAATCAGCTCGGGGATGGCGGATATATCACTGGCCACCGTAGGGATGCCCATAGCCAAAGCTTCCAGCAGCACATTAGGCAGGCCGTCACGGTCGCCGTCGGCCGCCACTACCGAGGCCAAAGCGAAGAGGTCGGCCTGCTGGTAGAGACGCCGCAACTCCCGCTGAGCTAATGCGCCAGTAAACTCCACGCGCTCGCGCAGTTGCAGACCTGCCGCCATCCGCACCAAATCCGGGCGCATCGGTCCATCACCGACAATCACCAGGCGAAACTCCGCACCCCGCGACTGAAGTATACTGACCGCCTGAAGCAGATACGGGAAGCCCTTCTTCTCAACGAGCCGGCCCACCGACAATATCATCGGCGGCCGGCCTGGAGGCCGGTCTACTGGCTCGAATTCAGTGGGATCAATGCCATGATAGACCAGATGAAGCTTCCCCTCGGCAACCAGACGATGGCGCTTGAGAAGCCACTGACGGGTGTATTCGGTACAAGCAGTGACGAACTCAGCTTCAGCAATCTTCAACCCCAGCGCAGTCGCCTCGCCAGTGAAGATATCACTGGCATGGGTCGAAAAACTGTAGCTGCGACCGGTGATCACGGCAAGAAGCCACGCCACCGTAGTAGTCGGGCCAGCAAAGTGGGCATGGATGTGCCTTATTCGCCGGCTTACGCGCACGGCAAAGTAACCGGCCCACCACAGACTTGCCAGCATCTCCTTGGCTTGCCGGGGATGTTGCAGCATGCGGCCAACTGCCAGGCGCAGCGCCAACAGATATCCGCCCGGGTACTGCAGCAGGGCAATAAGTTGAATGACTGCGCAGCGCAGCGACAATACCGGTGGGGCATAGATCGCTCGCTCGGCATACGGCTTGGCTGCATCATGGACGACCGTCTGGCGCTTCTTCCGCAAAGCCAGCGGCACAATGCTGAGTCCTTGGCGCTCCAAAGCCAGAATTTCCCGCAAAATAAAGGTCTCGCTAACCGACGGGAAGCGGCTTAACACGTATGCAATTCGCGCAGAAACTGGCCTACCCACACTCCCCTGCCATCTCCTTATATACAGTAACTATTCTTTGCGCTGCCGACGACCAAGTGAAGTTAGCAGCATGCTGGCGGCCACGGACGATCTGCTGATCACGGTAAACCTCAACAGTCAGCAACCGAATGACGGTTCGGGCAGCTTCCTGCCGGTCCGCAACATCTACAACTACCGCCCCCGGACCATCCACCTCCGCCAGCCCACCTTCGTCACAGATCACCACGGGCTACTCCTCTGGCTGACTTGCTTCCTCTGCCTCCAGCAGCTCTGTAGGAATGAAGCAAAACCATTCTGGATGGATAAGGTCCCGGCGTATCTGGTATTTGTCGCGCCGCATATGCACCCACTCAAGCTTGTCAACCGCGGTTTGATGCCCGTCATACCACAGAATTGTCGTCTTGAACGGGTGGTGCAGCTCATCCACCAGCATCGGAGTATCAGTCATCGGCCACTGGCGCTGGCCGCCACGCAGCAGAGAGCGGTTCAAATAACAATAGGAGGTGGGGTCCGCTGAGTGATCAAGCTGACACTTGAAAGGCTGCGCCTTTTTCTCGGCAGCACTCATGGACTTGCCCAAGGCAGCGTACCATTTCCCCACCGGAGGGTAGTCGCCGTAATCCATACGATACATATCCATAGCCAGCCCAAGTTGGTTCAGCTTCATCAGACAAGTAGTAACATAAGCAGCATGTCGGGCTTGCAAATAGTTGGGCCACAGGAAGGCGGCTACTATAGCGATGATACTAATGACAATCAGAAACTCCACCAGGTGAGTATATGCGCGCAGTGCATCGAGCATATCCCGGGTGGCGGAGGCCAACTGACCAAACCGGGTAGCGCTGGCCTCCTGAGCTTCGCGTATGATCTCTCGGTCGGAGCGTCGGTCAAGCATTTCCTTCACCCCAATAACCAGATGTAGCGAACGACATCAAACGATGTATGATTAGCAACTGCTACAGCCTAGGGGATACAACCCCAGTAAGTTGGTGCTGGTCGCAAACCATATGTTCCTACTACCAGTAGCCGTTTATTTCACCCTCCTGAGCGGCTTGTGGACCGTAGGAGGTTAGTTTGTAGGGAGTACGCCCTTTGTCGCGGCTGCGCACGAATATGATGAAGCCGCGTCCATCCATCAGCGGGCGATACAGCTCCAGAGCGTCTCCGTGAAATACTGACAGGATTCTGCGGGCGTGTTCGCCGGAAAGGCCTACTTCCGCCAAAGTAGCCGGATTTACGTACTCCGGATAGCTGGTGTCTCCCTCCAGATGTTGGTGGAGCAGGCGGAGTCCTTCCAAAGTGGCGGCTCGGCGCGCGAAGTCAGCACTGCCCACTCCCCAACTGCACTTGCCGATGCCCAGGATAGACAGGGGAGCATCGAGTAGCTGGGTGACAGTTAACTCAAACGTCTCCAACCAGTATTCAGGCGGAATTGGCTTAGTAAGGTCCATTTGGTTGAACGACCGCTGCTGGCTAGAAGAGAGGCTCTTGGCGCGCTGCGGCGCTTGCCCCTGGGGGATAGTGATTACGGTATTAGCGCGCACAGTGCTGGGGCGACCCCGGAAGCCAATAGCTGCCACCATGCCCTGTGCACACTGAATGCTAGTAGCCTGCCCCCGAGCTGGCTGATAGACCGAGAAGGTTGTGCCCCGCACTGCAGCTACCGAGGAGGGAGTATAGATGCGCATCTCGGATTGCCCACCAAAGCGCGGCGAGACTCGCGCCCAGATTTGCCCAGCCGCCAGGAAGAACGAGCGTCCCCGCCACACCCCCCCTCGACTGTATTCGATCATCTTGACCGTCAGGTGCGAGTTAGGAGCAACAGTTATCACGCTGCCATCAGGGAATTCCAACACAGCGCTGGAGCCGGTGTCAGTCTGTATCACGTTCCGGTCGTCCAGCCTATCACCTACCGCAAGCGGCTGTGCCCTGGCTCCTGCCGTCGTCTGCACATACACCTGGCCATAGACCTTAGTGACAGCAGCATAGAACTCCTCATTCTCCCGCCGCACACCATCAGTAATGATTGCGACAACAACAATAGCAAGTCCGATAACCACACGCCGGTCCAGCCACTCTGGCCACCACCGGCGGTACTTCTTGCGCCGAATGCGGACCTTGCGCTCTTGATCCTCTCTGACTGCGGCAAACGCATCTGCCAGCATCTCCTCTTCGGTTCTGGGCTTCTTTCCCTTGCCAAATAGCTTGCGTAACAGTTCAAACACGGGAACCGCCTCCTCTCAACGCTGACTATCTGATTCCTTTCCCAGTACCTCGTATACACCAATCGGCTGAGTACGTCCGCGGATAGGCACTTCGCCGATTTCGCGCAGCTCAAAAAACACCCCCGCCGCGTCGGCAGTAGTCTGGCTGATAATGAAAGTGGTGCCTAACTCCTTATTCATTGCCTCGATACGCGCCGCTGTGTTGACAACATCACCAATTGCTGTGTATTGGCGCCGTTGCTCGGATCCGGCATCCCCCAGTACAGCAGCGCCGGTATGCAGCCCGATACCGATACGAAACGGAGTTCGGTTATCCAACCCTCGCCAGTACTCATTCAGAGCCTCCAGACGCTCCAGCATAGCCAAGGCAGCCCGTACCGCAAACTCGGAGTGACGCTGCTGAGTACCAAAGGCATTCCAGATTGCCATTATACCGTCACCCATGAATTTATCCAAATAGCCATCATATTCAAAGATAGCTTCGGTCATCTCGTTCATATACTCATTAAGCTGCGCCAGCCAGACCTCCGGTTCCGTCTTCTCAGACAGCGCCGTTGAGTCACGAACATCTGCGAAGAGTATTGTGATTTCGCGGCGGCGACCCTCGCGGATGATTTCGGGGTGTCGGGCCAGTATTTCCAGCACATTGGCAGATACGTAAACGGAGAACTGGTCGCGAATCATCCGCCGCTCAGCACCAAGCCGTTCATAAACGCCCAGAGCCACCGGCACGGCCACAGCCAGAACAATAGCCCCGTAGGGAATCACTTGATTGGCTACTGAGAATGCTACAAGGAACGACGGCAAGGCGATGACAACCAGAAGCAGTCCGCCAATGAGCGGGCCCGCGACCTCTCCGTAACTCCAGACCATCCGGCCCGATATGATTCCCAGAAGCAGGGCAATAGCCAGCCAAGTTACCGCTCGCGAGCTGTTCTTCAGCGGTGGCATCGCCAACAGACTGTTGACAATGTTGGCATTAGTCTCCACGCCAAGAAAGAAGCGATTGTTGTCGCGATACGGGGCAGATCGAATATCGTAAAGGCCGGGCGCAGTCGCGCCGATCAGCACGATCTTGCCGGCGAACTCCTCCGGGGCAACATTGCCCTGCAATACATTCCAAAAGCTGTACCGAGGTATCGTGCCGGTCGGCCCGCAGTAGTTTATCAGACTCGTCCCAGCCGAGTCTACGAACGTTCGGTGGCCAGCCAGCGCAACTCGCCCAGCCGGTAAGCCGGCGACAATCTCTTGGGGCGTAGTGCCGCTGGCGACCCGCGCAATCTCAGTGGCGAAATGTGGATATATGACGCCGTCATACCCG
>JALGTD010000091.1 GCA_029821515.1 Candidatus Zipacnadia bacterium
CGACTACGTTCTGAAATGCTCGCACGCCTTCAATCTGCTCGATGCCCGCGGAGCGCTGAGCGTGACCGAACGCAATGCGATGATTATGCGGGTGCGGCGACTGGCCTGCCGGGTGGCTGAAGCGTATGTCGCCGACCGCGAGCAGTTGGGCTTTCCGCTACTTGACCAATAGGATAGGCTACAAATAGAACCGATGCCAGCAGACTTGCTTTACGAAATTGGTGTTGAAGAGATTCCGGCTAATGCCGTGTTGCCAGCGTTGGCACAGCTTGAGGCGGCTATTGGCGAAGGGCTGGACAGACTGCGGTTGGAGCACGGGCACATAGCCACCTATGGCACGCCTCGGCGGCTGGCGATTATCATCAATGATGTTGACGACTGCCAGGAAGATGTCGTTGAGCAGATAAAGGGTCCGCCGGCCCAGGCCGCCTTCGATGCTGAAGGCAATCCCACCCAGGCAGCGGTGGGCTTTGCCAGTTCGCGCGGAGTTGAGCTGTCCGATCTGGAGGTGCGCACGATTAACGAGGGTGAGTGGGTTTTTGCCCGCGTTAGCAAGCCGGGCCAGCCCGCGGCCGAGGTACTCCCCCAGCTACTGAAGCAGGCGACTGAGCAGCTCAGCTTCCCCAAGACAATGTGGTGGGCTGAGGTGGGCTTCCGCTTTGCTCGACCGCTGCGCTGGCTGGTTGCCCTGCTTGGTGATGAGCTGCTCAACCTGGAAATAGCAGGAGTACGCGCAGAGAAGAGCACCCGTGGTCACCGTGTTCTGGGCAGCAATAGTGTTGAGATAGAGCAGGCTGACCAGTATCTGGCAGTGCTCGAGGCCAACGGTGTTATAGCAGATCACCAGCGGCGGCGTGAGATAATTGTGCAGCAGGCCACCGAGCTGGCTGCCGCCAAGGGCTGCCGCCCGCGAATAGATGCTGATATCCTTACTGAAGTTAACTTCCTGGTTGAATATCCCGCCTGCGTGATGGGCAGCTTCGACTCTGAGTATCTACAACTGCCCGAGGAAGTTATAGTCACCGTGTTGCAGGGGCATCAAAAGGCCTTTGCTGTCGAGGATGAGCGGGGGAACCTCGCTCCGAACTTCATTGCCGTCACCAATGCTGACCCGGTGGCGGCTGATACCGTATGTTCGGGGTGGGAAAAGGTGATCGTTCCGCGGCTGGATGACGCCCAGTTCTACTACGAGCAGGATATGCGCCAGCCCCTGGCCGAGCGCCGCGAGGCGCTCAAGCATGTCACTTTTATGGAGAAACTGGGCACTCTCTACGACCAAAGCGAGAGACTGGCCGAGCTAACCTCGTGGCTGGCTGAGCATCTGGATGAGGTAAGTGATGCAGACGCACAAACTGCACGCCGGGCGGCTCAGCTGGCCAAATGCGACCAGGTTACGATGATGGTGCGTGATGGCAAGCTCGGTGAGGTGCTGCAAGGAATAATCGGCGGATACTATGCCCGGGATTCAGGCGAATCCCAGGCGGTAGCGACGGCCATTTCCGAGCAATACCTACCCGCGCAGACTGGCGATCCCGTTCCTGATACTTGTGCCGGCCGGATGCTCAGCCTGGCTGACAAGATGGATCATCTGGCGGCGTGTTTCCGACTGGGCGAGATTCCCCGGAGTTCAGCGGATCCGTACGCACTGCGCCGGCGGGCGGCCGGCGTAATTGAAATTGTCCGGCAGACCGGTTATCAATTCGCGCTTCTCGGGTTTATCCGACAGAGCCTGGAATTGCTGCCAGTGCCGCCCGACGACAGTAGCCTCGTTCCCACTTCCCAGGCAGCTTCGCGATTGCAGGACCTGTTTGCCGAACGCCTTCAGGCGGTGTGGGAACAGGGAGGGGTTGACTACGATATCTGCCGGGCGGTGCTGGCTACTGATTGGGATGACATCGCTGAGGTCAACGCACGGGCTCAACTGCTTGCCCAGTTGCGCGACAGCCAACCAGAACTCTTCACCGCGCTGGCCACTGCCGCCGAGCGACCAGCGCGGATCGCTCGCCCGGAGGATATTCCCGAAGCAGCCGAAGTTGACACCAGTCTCTTTGAACATCCAATGGAGAGCCGCCTTCTGGAGGAGTTTGCCGGGGTTCGGGATGAGGTAGAGACTCTTCTCCAAGACAAATCGCCTGACTGGGCGCAAGTGGCCACACTGCTGGCGGGGCTGCTACCAGTCATCCACCAGTATTTTGAAGATGTAATGGTTATGGTTGAAGATGAAGCCTTGCGCCGCAACCGGTTGACGCTGCTGCGTGACATTGACCGGCTGTTCCTGCATCTGGCCGATTTCTTGGAAATCGTGCAGAACAGTGCCCAGGAGGGCTGACTTAGGCTCAGTTGCTGGCCGTTGCTGAGTATAGAGCTTGGTTTGTGGGTACAATAAAAATAGGCGTGTACTGCTGCGCTGCGAACCGCATCGAGAGTTCGGCTTAGTAGAATCTGGGGGGAGAAGGCTGGTGGGCAGATGCAGTTGATAGTGCACCTGGGCATTATTGCGTTACTGGCGGCGATTGGCTCGTCGTTGGGCCAGCAGTTCTACGGGGAGCAGGGCGTGAAATTCGGAGCACTTGTGGGAGGGGTCTTGGGTCTACTGGTGATTCTTGTGCTGTGGGCGGGCACCAGCAACAAGTAAGCCAGCGGTGCTAACGAAGACGACAGCCCGTAAGCCGAGTCAGCCGTCACCTCAGATTTGCTGTTTGTTGGCCGGTTTGCTCCAGTAGACGCTCAGCGATAATGACCGCAGCGTAGTCGTCTACCGGTTGTGGAGGCACTCTCAACCCCAAAGGAATGAGTCGCGCCAGACCCCGAGGTGGGTTATCTTCCCAGTATCTTTCCTGCGCCAACCTGGAGGTCAGTTCTTCGCTTATAGCGGTAACGGGCACATCAATACCTGCTTGCATCAACTGGTTCTGGGTCTGCTCGGCACCGGTGCTGTCGCCCATTGCCACTTCGCTAATGGCGAATTCCTCGGCTATGTGACGCACGATCGCAGGAAGCTCGGCCAGGGCTACTACGTCTTGGTGTAATGTACCCTGCTGACGGCTGACCACGGCCACGCCACATTTATCAGTGCCGGGATCGAGACCCAGGACTATTGTGTCTTCGTATTGTGGTACCCGGTCAGGATTCAGACTCCTCACCTACCTGTATCGCTACCAAAAACGGGGAAAGGCCCGCTCGGTAGACGTCCTCGGCGGCTATCGCCCGGACGGTTTGCGACTCGCCGGCTGCCAGTAGCTGGTCGAGTGCTGATAGCAGTTGCTCGGCGGGCACATCACCGTACTGACCAGTCTCAGGGTGAGCGAGCACGCCGCGCTCCTGGGCTTCGCGGCGCAGCAGGCTCAGGATAGCCCAAACATCGCCGAATACCTGGTCGCGGGGCCGACCACCGTCAATCTGGACGCTGACGATGGTCTCGGCTTCGGCATATACGCGGCTGTTGGGTATCACCATGAGCATCACAGGCGCCGGTTCCGGCTCAGGGCGGACGGCGAAGACCCGGGCTACGGTCTGGATGCTGAGGATATAGTCGTCTTCCTGCCCACCATGTATGGCGCTGGCCGCGCCACCGATTATTTCGTCTTCGCCGATGGCAGCGGGCTGCGACTCGGGCAGAATCGCGAAGTAAACACGGACGCTGCGGCCCTCTTCGACCACCACTCCGCTGGCGTGGGCAATCTTGGACGCCAGGACGACATCCTCAACCAGAGAGCTTCTGATCTGCTCGAGGGTCTGGTCAGAGCGAATAAGATCGCGGACCAATTCGTGGCCGGATTCGTAAAGTACCGGACCGTAAGCTGCATGTTCCCAGGTCGCCAAGGATGTCTCTACGTCCTTCAGTTCAGTCTGCAACTCGGCCAACCGGTCCAGTTTCAACCCCAGTTCCTCCCTAACTGGTTCAAGTTCGCGCATTGCCTTCGCCAACTCGCGATCGACCACTTCAACCTGCCCTTGAGTGCTTTTCAGTTGGCTGTCGAGCGCATCCACCTCTTCCTGAAGGCTTTCTTTGTCGGTGCGTACCTGGAACAGATCGGCCATTGACCGATCCAACTGTGATTTGGCCTCTTGTAAATCAGATCGGATACCTTCAGCCTTAGCGAGTAGCTCGTCTCGCTCAGCCTGGAGACTGGTTATCCGCTGGCGGAGTGGGATGGCTTCTTGGCGAAGTGCCTGGGTCTCCTCGTTGAGCGCTGCCGCCTGCTGCTGGGCGTGCTCTGCCTCGGTGCGGGCATCTGTTGCGACACGGTGGAGGTCTTTAACTTGCACGCTCAGCGACTGCTGCTGGTCACGCAGGTGCTGGATATTGAATAGGGCGTCCTGCACGTAGCTGCTACCCAGGGCGGCGACGGCCAGACCAATCAGCGGCAGAGTTGCGCCGACGGCGATACCCACCACGCGGGCGGTGGTACGCGGCCGCAGCCCAAACAAGCTGCTGCGGCGCTTGCCCAGCCGGTAGCCAATAATGTCTCCCAGCCAGGCGATGAGCCCGCCGGTAGCTACCAGAATTATGAGCGCGATTATTGTGTAAGCCGACACCTTCATCACTTCCAATTGTCCGCCCGTACTGCTCAGCGAGAAGCGTCAATCAGCAGTCCCAGGCCGACGCCGTAGAGTATCATATTGGGCAGCCAGGCGGCCAGGGCTGGTGGCAACGCCCCCTGTTCCCCCACCACCCGCAGAGCATTGAAGATGACATAGTATGCCAGAATGATAGCCAGAGAGATGCCCAGGCCCACGCCGGTGGTGGTGCGCTTGGGCCGCACAGCCAGAGGGGCGGCGATGAGTGCAAAGCCCAGAGCACTCCAGGGGATGGCCAGGCGCATATGAAAATACTCAATAAGTTCCGGCAGTTTCTCCTGTGCCGAGGCGGGAAGCTGCCGCATACGCACAATATCCTGCTTGAGTTCGAGCAGGGTCATGTCCTCAAGACTCTTCGCAATGTTTTTGACCTGCCACGGAGCCCGACCTACCTCGGTCGTGGCAGTCATCCCCTGTTCCGTGCGCCGGCTGCCATCCGCCAGATAAGTGACGTGCACGGCATTATGCATTATTATCTCCGTGCCGCGCCAGGTCGCCTCTTCCGCAGTGAAGTAATCACGAAAGTCACCATTGTGGAACCGAGCAATCCACACATCACCTAACTGACCACTTTCTGCGTTGAAGTGCTCGGCCTTCAGCAGAATGCGAGGAGCCTCCTTCTCAGGAAGACTGAGAAAGAGATAATCCTGCCGCGCCGCTGCGCCCTCAGCTAACTCGGCCAGCAACTGATTGGATGCGTTATTGGCGGGAGGTACGACTGCTTCATTGAGTACCAGGGCAAGCGCCGACACCAGCAAGCCACCGGCCAGCACCGGCGCGGCCAGGCGCGGAAAAGACACGCCGCCGGCGCGCATCGCCTCCACCTCTCCGTCGCTGCTCAGTCGGCCTATGGCCATCAATGCACCGAACATAGTCGCCATCGGTAAAGTGAGTGTAACTGTCTGGGGCATTCTGTACACAAAGGCCCGCGCCACCAGCCCAGCCGGATAGCCGTCGCGGACGATTAGCCTCAGAGCATCGTAGAGCAGGTCTACGCTGACCAGCACGATGATGAACGCCCCCACGCCAAATACGAAGGGGCCAATCATCTCTTTCAGGATGTACTTGTCGAGTTTGCGCAAGGCCAGCCCCCGATTGATTAGGCGCTCTACAACACGAGTGGATAGGCCAGTCCGTTCTCATCTCACATCCGGAAGCGTTCGCCCAGGTAGTATTTGCGCGCGATCGGGTCGTCCGGCAACTGGTCAGAGGAGCCCTGGGTGCGGATCTTGCCGTCAGATATTATATAGGCCCGGTCAGTTATTCCCAGAGTCTCGCGTACATTGTGGTCAGTGATGAGAATACCTATCTCCTCAGATTGCAGGTTCACAACAATGCGCCGGATATCGTCAATGGCGATGGGATCAACGCCAGTAAATGGTTCGTCGAGCAGGATAAACGACGGCGAGGTGCACAGGGAGCGAGCGATTTCCACGCGGCGCCGCTCCCCGCCGGAGAGAACCTGTCCGAGCTGGTCGGCCAGGTGGCTGATGCCCAGCTTCTCCAGCAGCTCATCGGCCCGCGCGTCCCGCTGGGCCGCAGTCAGCGGCTGCAACTCCAGAATGAGCATCAGGTTATCGCGCACCGACAGCTTACGAAATACTGACGGCTCCTGGGCCAGATAGCCCAGTCCCCGGCGGCAACGCTGATGCATAGGCACGGCAGCCAGATCCTCGCCGTCCAGCAGCACCTGCCCCTGTTCAGCTTTA
>JALGTD010000092.1 GCA_029821515.1 Candidatus Zipacnadia bacterium
CGCGGTATTTATCAGCCTGGCGCCAGACAGTTTCTGTTTGTGCTTGTACACCCCCGACAGCACACACAACCAGCACCAACCCATCTAGAACGCGCATAGTCCGCTCGACTTCCACCGTGAAGTCAACGTGACCGGGTGTATCAATTATATTAACGCGGTGGTCGCGCCACCGGCAGGTAGTTGCCGCCGAGGTGATGGTGATACCCCGCTCGCTTTCCTGGGGCATCCAATCCATGGTGGCATCGCCATCGTCAACCTCCCCCATACGATGCACACGACCGGTATAGAACAAAATCCGTTCGGTGGTAGTGGTCTTGCCGGCATCGATGTGAGCGGCTAACCCAATGTTCCTAGTTTTTGCTAAGCCGACTTCATCTTTCACAATTACACCGTAGTTGCGGCTGGACAAATAGAGAGTATCACACGAGAGAGTTCTACCAACGATAGTGCGCATAGGCCTTGTTAGCCGCGGCCATGCGCTGCATCTCCTGACGCCGTCTGACTGCACCGCCTTCACCCGCAACGGCCTCAGACAGCTCCGCAGCTAACCGCTCGACCATAGTCTTCTCGGAGCGAGCACGGGCGGCACCAATTATCCAGCGTAGCGCCAGAGTGATCTGGCGGTGTACTGGTACTTCCATGGGAATCTGATAGGTAGCACCACCCACTCGCCGGGGGCGCACCTCCAGATATGGCATTACATTGTCCATTGCCTCTTGGAGCACTTCCAGAGGATTGCGGCCGGTTTGTTCTTGTATTAGTTGCATAGCACCATAGAAGATGCGCTCAGCTACCGTCTTTTTCCCGCCCTTCATAACCATATTGATGAATTTAGCGACGATGGCGCTATCAAATACAGCATCTGATTGTTGGTCGCGGCGGTCTATCCCCGCTCGTCTGGGCATCTTGCGTTTCCTCCTTACCTATAGCTATCTTACTGCGGCCGACCCAGGTGCTGTGACCGTCGGCTATCCTACATAGACCTTCTGGTTCCGTACTTCGACCGGGCGGTGCGCCGGTCTTCGACTCCGGCGGCGTCAAGCGTGCCGCGCACAATATGGTATTTGACAGCGGGCAGGTCCTTGACACGACCGCCACGGACCAGAACCACCGAGTGTTCCGCCAGATTGTGCCCCTCTCCCGGAATATAGGCGGTGACCTCCTGGCGATTGAAGAGTCGTACTCGGGCACACTTACGCAGCGCCGAGTTCGGCTTCTTGGGCGTCTGCGCCCAGACCCGTATGCACACCCCGCGACGCTGTGGTGCTCCATCGACGCGTTTGGCCTTGCGCTTCAGGGCATTCCATGACACCTTGAATGCCGGCGTACTTGGCTTGCCCTTTCGCTTCTCACGACCCTTACGCACCAGTTGATTAATGGTCGGCACTACCCTCACTCCTCGTAGGCGTTACCACAAAATCGGCCACCTATAAACTACACGAACGATCTACCAACAAACCAGTCAGAAAAAAATATACCCCTCGCGAAAGTTGATGAGGGGCACAATGAGGTCGCACAGACGTGCGACAAAACAGTGTTAGTTACCTCAACGGAGGCTTTCTCTTAGCTTCAGCCCCTTTCGCTATATCAGTTAATCCGTCAGGGCTCGGCGCCCCCACCTCCTGGCACGACACTTCGGCGCGTCCCATCAGCCCGAGACACCGAGATATATTATAACTAACCAGGCCACTATTGTCAAGGAAGAGAGGTCTTTCGGCCAGTATTGACTGGCCATTTCCTCATAGACCTGCTGCGGGCAGCCGATCTACCTACTCCTCGCTGGCGTCTTCGGCCGGGGATTCGTGCGTCTCAGAGCCCTCCTGGTCGCCGAGAAGCGTTTCGGCAATATTCTCCTGGCGGGCAGCTTCAATATCGGCCAGCAATTGCTGCATCGCGTCCTTTTTGCCACTGGGCACTTCTGCACCGACTGGCAACACACCGGCAACTTCCTCAGCAAAGTCAATTTCGCGCCTGCGATGCTGCTGCATCCCGCTACCAGCAGGAATCAGGCGACCAATGATTACATTCTCCTTAAGCCCTTGCAGAGTATCGCGCTTCTCTTCGCATGCCGCTTCGGTCAGCACCCGAATGGTGCGCTGGAAGCTGGCCGCCGACAGGAAGCTTTCAGTAGCCAGTGAAGCCTGGGTGATGCCCAACAGCAGTGGTTCAGCCGTAGCCGGCTCCCCGCCCAGATTCTCCACTCGCTGATTTTCCTGACTAAAGGCGAACTTGTCAACTGTCTCGCCGGGCAGAAAGCGGGTGTCTCCATGGTTGATAATTTTGCGCTTTTTTAGCATCTGCCGGATTATTACCTCTATATGCTTGTCGTTAATCTCAACGCCTTGAACGTGGTAGACAGCCTGGATTTCTCGCAGTAGGTAGTCCTGGGCGCCCCGGATGCCCTTTTCCGCCAAGATGGTCTCAGATTCCACCGGACCAGCAGTAAGCTGGTCACCGGCGCGCACCCTGCTGCCCTTGCGCACATATAGTCGCCCTCGGTGCGGCACCAAGTACGAGAGGCGAATCGGCACCGTCTCCACACCCGTCTCCCGGAGACGCTCCCGAACCTTTTTCAGTAACTTCTGGCCCCTGCGGGCAATCACTTCACCATCAGCATCAGTGATGTCTTCTGCAAGTTGCTCACCACGAATGGTATCAATGTCATCAAGTGACTGCTCAGAACGCATAACGACGGTACGAAGACCCTTTGTCTCAATTTCCTCAACTATGCCATCTAACTCAGCGGTGATAGCCTGCCCCTTGGGCGTGCGCGCCTCGAAGAGCTCGACGACACGCAGCAGACCGTGAACAGGACTTTCCAATACCTTAAGCATCTCCCGAATCGCTTTGCTACGGGCACGGGCCCCGCCACCCACAATCTCCAGGGAGACACGGTCTTTCTCGATGTCTTCACGAAGACTTTGCAGTGCCTGCTGCTTACGCTTCTTGACGTCAGCCACACCGGTAATATACTCGGCGGCAACTCCGCCGGTATGGAATGTACGCATAGTAAGTTGTGTGCCCGGCTCGCCGATGGATTGAGCAGCGATAATGCCAACGGCCGTACCGATTTCCACCGGTTTTTGGCGCCCAACGTCGCGGCCGTAACACTTGGCACAGACTCCATCAAGCAGCTCACAAGTCAGCGGTGAACGCACCTTGACCGACCTAATACCTGCCTGCTCAATCAGGCGTGCTGCTCGCTCGTCAATCTCTTCCCCCGCTTCGACGATTAACTCATCAGTATTGGGATTGATGACCTCTTCGGCAGCAGTACGGCCAGTTATTCTGTTGCGCAGTGGCCGGATGATTTCGTCTTCGTGCGACGGAGAGATTTCTGCACCACAATTGTGGCACTTGCCATCGCGATACTGGTCAATCTGACCGCACTTGGAACATTGCAGGTCGTTGACGTACAGCGTTGCCATTTCTATGCCATCTCGCGTCCCGCAATCCTCACCAGTAATAATCACGTCTTGGGCTACATCCACCAGCCTGCGGGTCAGATATCCCGCGTCGGCGGTACGCAGAGCAGTATCAGCCAGGCCCTTGCGGGCGCCGTGAGTGGAGACAAAATACTCGAGCGGATTAAGCCCCTCGTGGAAGTTGCTGCGCACGGGCAGGTCCTCAATCAGGCGGCCCAACGGATCACTCATCAAGCCCCGCATACCCGCAATCTGCGAGATATGAGAGCGATTGGCCCGCGCACCGCTGTCCACCATCATCCAGATAGAATTGAACGTACCGATATTGTCGAGAATCTCGTCCACCACGTACTCGCGAGCCCGTGTCCACTTCTGCAGAACCTGCTGCTCGCGCTCATCTTCAGCAATTATGCCGTCACGCGCCTGCTTATTAATGCGTGTTACGTCACGTTCGGTTCTTTCAATGATTTCATCGCGCGACGTAGGCACGTCAGTATCGGCCATGCATACACTGACACCAGCACGAGTGGCGAAACGGAAGCCAATCTCCTTAATATCATCAAGTAGCTGCGCCGTTCGGGCCTCGCCATACCTGTCATAGCACATCAGGGTAAGCTCAGCCAGTTCGTCTTTGCTAAGCGGATGATTGATGAAAGGCAAGTCCAGAGGAAGGTAGTGGTTGAACAGGACTCGTCCCACAGTTGTCTCAGTCAGCACCCGGCGCACTGTGAGCCTAAAGCTGCTACCCACTGGACACCGCCCCTCGCGGCAGGCTCGTGCCGCTGTCTGGCCAGCAGTTCGCCGGACCCATTCTCCCTTATCAGCTTGCCGCAGCGAGGGGCTAACCTCATTCCCCTGTGCCACTTCCTTGACCATCTTATCGGTAACCGTAACCTCTACGGTGCGCTCCCGGGGAGGGTGTTCATCACTGACACCAACGGCCAATCCATGCCTGAGCTGACCTTCAAGGTCACGGTCTATCTCCAATTCATTGCCACTGTCGTCAACTGCTTTCGCTTCCAGTATAGGTAGCCGCGCCGCAATGTTAGCATGCAGGTCAATTTTGCGGTGTTCATAGGCAGTAATCACTGCCTCTGCACTCTCAAAAACCTTACCGGTACCAGTAACTTCCGGACTTTGCTGAGTAAGGTAGTAAGAACCCAGCACTATATCATACAACGGCTGGGAAATGGGGCTGCCATCGCCCGGCTTAAACAGATTACGAGAAGCAAGCATCAATAACCTGGCTTCAGCCTGTGCGTAAGCCGACAAGGGAACATGAACCGCCATCTGGTCGCCATCAAAGTCGGCATTGAATGCCTGGCAAACCAACGGATGTAGCTGAATTGCCTTGCCATCTACCAGCACAGGCTCGAAGGCCTGGATGCCCAGACGGTGCAGGGTGGGAGCACGGTTGAGCAGCACCGGATGGTGTTCAATGACTTCGTCCAGAGCATCCCACACCTCCGGCTCCATGCGATCGATCATTCGCTTGGCCGTCTTGATATTGGTCGTGTGACCACGATCGACCAGGCGATTCATCACAAAGGGCTTGAATAGCTCAAGGGCCATCTCCCGAGGCAGACCACACTGGTGCAGCTTTAGCTCCGGACCAACCACAATAACTGAGCGGCCCGAATAGTCCACGCGTTTGCCCAACAGATTCTTGCGGAAGCGACCCTCTTTGCCCTTCAGTTGATCACTCAGTGACTTCAGGGCACGCCGGTTGCTGCCAGTAACGGGGCGCCGCCGGCGGTTATTGTCAATAAGGGCGTCAACTGCTTCTTGCAGTAGCCGTCGCTCGTGGTTAACGATCGACTCAGGAGCATTGATTTCCATGATTCGGCGTAGACGATTATTGCGGTTAATCACGCGCCGATAAAGGTCATTCAAGTCCGAGGTGGCAAAGCGGCCACCGTCAAGCTGGACCATAGGCCGCAGCTCCGGAGGCAGTACCGGAATGACCTCAAGCACCATCCACTCCGGTCGGTTTTTGGAGTTGCGAAAAGCTTCGACAACATTCAGGCGTTTGACCGCACGGGCGCGCCGCGCCCCGGTACGCTCTTCAATTTCCTTGCGCAGGTCGTGAGCTAACTCATCCAGATCAATATTAGCCAGTAAATCCCGGATAGCCTCAGCACCCAGTCCAGCATCGAAAAGCTTCCCAAATTCCTTGCCCAATCGCTTGCTGCAGACCCTTTCCAGTTCTCGCAACCGGCGATATTCTACCTCGGACAAAGGCTGTTTGGGCACCAGCTCCAACAACAGATCCAAAGTCTCAGTGAGCTCCTCGATGTGCTTGGCAGATAGTTTCTGCTCTTGCTGAATTCGCTGCCCTAACTCGCGCTGGTCCATCTCCTCAGGCAGTGGCTCACGAGTGAAGCTCAACATCAAGAAGTCACTACCAGCTTCTTCCGCGGGCTGCTCAACTTCCTGGCCAGCTGCACGCTCTTGGATACTCTCATAGTGTTGCTGCAGGCAACCGATAGCCGCATCACAGGTCTCTCGGATCTCTTGGTTCTCTTCTTCGACAGCTTCGCTAATCAGCTCACGGTTGGCCTCGATAGTCTCACGATCTACCGTGATGGCAATGTGAGAGCCAAAATAAGCCACTTCCTTCAGTACTGTTGAAGAGACATCCAGCAGCAAGCTAATCGGGCTGGGCACACCCTTTAGGTACCAGCTATGGCACACTGGCGAGGCCAGGTCAATATGACCCATCCGCTCGCGACGCACCTTGCGCCGGGTGACCTCAACACCACAACGGTCACAAATAATACCCTTAAACTTGACCTTCTTGTACTTACCGCAATGGCATTCCCAATCTTTAGTTGGGCCAAAGATGCGCTCG
>JALGTD010000093.1 GCA_029821515.1 Candidatus Zipacnadia bacterium
TACTTGCTGCGATATCTGTGTGATGCCGGAGGTCTTCCGGTGCACATTCATGCGGATTCGGTGACTACTGATGGCGACGGAAGGGTCGTTATCACGATGTCAGGCTCCGTCCGGACCAGGCAGGAGCCGTCCCTTGATGAGATCTTTGACCCGGTGACGGCTCTACAAACTGAGCAGGCTGATCTGGGTCCGGCCATAAGTCGCAAAATAATTGAGAACCAACAGGGCCGGGTGGGCGTCCAATATCGGAACGGAGCTCTGCAGATAGAGGTTAGCTTCCCAGCGGCCACGATGCATCGCGTTGCCTCTTCATAGGAAATGACACTGATGGACAAGGCAGATATTCTAGTAATTGATGACAGGTCAGGGCCACGCGACTCTCTGCGGATGATTCTTAAGAATAATCATCGGGTTCGCACCGCCAGCAGCGGCCTCGAGGGGCTGGCGATGATTCGCGAGCAAAAACCGGACCTGGTTTTCCTGGATATCAGGATGCCTGAGATGGATGGCGTGGAAGTGATGCGGCGCATCAAAGACCTTGACCCAGATATCGATGTGTCCATAATCACCGCGTATGCGGCTGTCGAAAGCGCTCAGGAAGCTGTCCGTTGTGGTGCGTTGGATTACCTCACCAAGCCGTTTGCCGTCAGCGACGTCCGAGATGTAGTAGAGCGGGCCCTGCAGCGCCGCCGCAGGCGAGCCGATCAACAGGCTATGCTGGAGCGGGTACAGCAAATCAGCGCTACTCTGGTCGGCCAGCTAGATACCCTCGGCGTTCAGCCAGACGCCAGTGACCAGGCCAGTCTCCTGGAGCAATTGACCTCTGCTCACACCTCCATAGAAGACCAGCTCGGTAATGTGGGGCGGTTGAGTGCCATTGGGGAGATCGCCGCCGAAGTGGCCCATGACGTGAATAACTTTCTATCCGCAATGTTGCTGCGGATTGAAATATTACTACTGAAGACCCGGGAGCGCAAGCAACTCTCCGCTGAGGAAGTAACCGCCACGCTACAAGGGATACGACAAACGGTTCAGGACAGCGTGCAAACTGTCGAACGTATCTCCAGCTTCTCGCGGTCAGATCCCTATGAACCTAATGAACAGATCCAGGTCAATGAGATTCTGAAAAGTGCTACGGACATTAGCCGCGGTCGAGGCGGTCAACGCGAGGGTCAGAAGATAATTTGGGACCTGCAGAACGTCCCGGATGTCCTTGGTAACGCTACTGCGCTGCGTACAGTCTTTGTCAACCTGTTTATCAATGCCTGGCACGCGCTGGAGGGTCCGGGTGAGATTCAGGCAAACTCGCGCTGCGATGACGGTACTGTCATCGTTGAGATCTCGGACAACGGCTGTGGGATGTCGCCGGAGATACTGGAAAGAATTTGCCAACCCTTCTTTACCACCAAAGAGGAGGGCACTGGCCTGGGGCTAAGCATCGCACAGAAGGTTATCAATCGGCATGGCGGCAGGATGATGTTCAAGAGTACTCCGCAGGTAGGTACCACTGTCACCGTGTACCTTCCCATAGAGGGACCCGAGTCGCAGCCCGAGCAGGCACCACAAACTTCGGATGTTCTGGTGGTTGATGACGACGAAGCCTTCCTTGAGTCGGTTTCGCAGGTGTTAGAGCACCACGGCTGGACCGTCAGCGCACACAACTCGGGGGTAGCCGGGTTGGCCGCGTTTGAGGCTCTGCTCGAAGAGAATGGCCATCCCCCGCGAGTTGCAATCATTGACCTGCGGATGCCTGACCTGAACGGTGCGGACCTGGCCAGACGCATAAAACAGCTCGCTCCGGAAGTCTACACCATCCTGGTAAGCGGCTATCTGAACGAAGAACCGGAGGCCGGCGTTTCACCATATTTCGACCTGGTGATGAGCAAGCCCTTTGATCCCGAGCAACTGGTCCGGCGCATTGCGGCGGTCTGTGCGCAAAACTCGGACAACCCTTCCGCCCAGTAGGCGATCACTTCACCCCCGGTTGGCCGCTGGTTATGACCCTGTTGGCTTGCTCGACCATCTGTGCCATAGCTGTGACATCACCAGTCAAACACCACAGCCGAGCCTGATCCCGGAATTGCTGCGCCGTCATCCCCGCGCATCTGGCAATCATAGCCATGTCGTCGGGTACGCCCGTGAGAATCCCGGCTGTCTCCAGATCCATAGCGAACTTCATCGTCAAAGCTGTGAACTGGGGAAAGGTCATTCCGTTGACCTTGTAGGGAGGGGCCTCCCAGAATTGCGGCGGGAAAAGCAGTTTAATCTTGTAGTCAAGACCGGCCAGCAGTAGCTCTTCGATGTCCACCTCGAAGTTGTATTTCTCAGGCTGAGCCAGCCACGGCGTGCCCGGTAGCAGACCAGGAAATTGCACTGGCACTGAATCGGGCCTGAGATCGGTGATAAAGTCCAGGCTCTCCCTGATTGTCTGTTCCGTATCGAAGGGCAGCGGCACGATCATACTGGTCACGACAAACAGGCCGGCCTGTTGCGCCCTCTGCACAGTGTCCTTGACGCCAGCCAGGTCGATGCCCTTGCGCACTGCCCTGTCCAACACCTGCTGACAGCCCGACTCGATGCCGAAGAAAATTGCATACAAGCCAGAGTCTGCCATCACTTGAAAGTGGTCGGGATCGGCACTGGCGAAGTGTCCGAAGCAGGCATACTGCACCTGCAAATCGCGCTCTATTATCTGTTGGGCGATTTCATACATCAGGCTACCGGGAGTGGACGAACCGGCAAAGCGGAATACTGATATGCCATAGTTGTGGATAATCTGTTCCATCCGATCAACCAGTAACTGAGCGGAAGCAGTCCGCAGCCGCGAGCCGCTCTCCACTGGATGGGTACAGAACCCGCAGCGATACGGACAGCCCCGGCTGTCATCCAGGACTATGATCTTGATCTTCTCATCGCCGGCCATGGCCGGGTATATCTCGGGGTCATAGACCGGCACTGGCAGGTCATCGAGGTCCAGCCATCCCGCCCGCGGCATCTCGATAACTTCTCCATTCTGCCGGTAGATTATCGCAGGAATGTCCCCGAGCTTGCGCTCTCCTGTGGCATGCTCGGCCAGAGGCACTATCGTCGCTTCGGCCTCGCCGTAGGCTATCGCCTCAAAGACATCGGTGCGCTGGTAGATGACTTTATTGAACCAGGAGGCCTGCGGACCTCCCGCATAGATGTGCAAGCGCGGGAACTCGGTGTGCAGCATCGTAGCCAGAGTGACGCTGCCGGAGAAGCCATCGCCGTTCCACAGCTTGAAGCCGACGAAGTCAGGCTGGAATTCGCTAACCTTCTCGATCAGTTCCTGGCCGATCTGCTGCAACTGTCCCTGCTGGTAAGCTTCCAGGCGATCGGCGAGCTGCACGAGCTGACTCATCTGTGCCGGGGTTGGCGCCACGTCAGCGCTGGCCAGCATCTTCTCGGCCAGCGGCTTGACCTGGCGGGACAGCTCTTCGGGGAAAAGCCGGCGCATCATGCTGAGTGTGCCGTAGTCAACTATCCGGACGTCGTGGCCTGCCTCCAGCAGGGCACCGGCCAGATTCGCCAGGCCATTGTCCGGCGTCAGACTGCTTGGTGTATAGGGATACCCCGCATAACTGACCAAAAGCCCGCGTGCCATGGTCGCTTAGCTCCTTTGGGGGTGTAGTCAAAGAGTTGTCGGATCATCACTCAAGACAATATTATCAATTCCGTGGCTCCGAGCGATTCTCCTCCGATTGCCGTCAGACTCTATGGAGGATTATCCGGAGGGAACGGATAATCCTTTATCACGGATTATTCATCAGCCGGAGTACGAACATGTTTTGTGGTGTCAAAGGCAGTTGCAGGGGTGTCTTGGCAAAACCTGTTTGTCAATTTGGCAAGTTATGTAGCTGATTGGTGCAGCAAAGGCCAGCTTATTCTGCCCAGGTCGGGTTCCTTGCGGCATGCACTGGGCAGATACCGCTGCCCCAATTGGATTGGCGCTATCAGGAGGACTGCTATCTGAAGCTTGTGATTTCGTCTGATATAGAGCTCCCCAGCGAGTCTTGCAGTGGACCGCCACCTCGCCGACCAGGGACTTCCGTGCAGCGGTCTGGCAGCAGTCACCGATCCGCCTGCATAAAGGACAGTACATCGCGCGCATCCACTGCCCGGAAGACGGCTACCGAGCTGTTTTCGGCGAAGCTGTGTATGATTTCCAAGGGAAAAAGCTTATGCTGTGCACAAGCGTACACATCGTCAAAGCACACTAATGTCAGCAGCACACACCAGAAATTAACCCCTGCGGATGAGGTGACACCAAATGCGGCAGGATGAGATGACACCCAGGCAGCGCTGGCTGGCCGTGCTCAACGGTGAGCTGACCGACCGAGTTCCCACTGATTACTGGGCGACCGAAGAAGCCACCGCGAAACTGAAGAAACACCTGGAGTGCCAGACCTTCGACGAAGTGGCCCAGGCGCTGCACATTGATCAGGTGGTCACTGTAGGACCGAAGTATGTGGGCCCAGCGTTGGCCGAGGACGAAGACGAGTTCGGCTGCCGATTTCGGGAGATGGACTATGGCACAGGCCATTATCGGGAGATTACATACAGTCCGCTGGTCCAGTTCGACTCGGTCGAGGAGATTGAGCGTAATTACCGTTGGCCAAACCCTGATTGGTGGGATTACTCAGAGCTGCCGGACCAGATTGCCGGCAAAGAAGACTATCCCATCCGGGGGGGCGGCTCCGAGCCGTTTCTCAAATACTGTGAGTTGCGCGGTCTGGAGCAGGGCTTTATGGACCTTATTATCAATCCTGGGATGGTCCATTACTGCCTGGACCGACTCTTTGATCTGGCCTATGAGAACACCCGACGCATCTATGCGGCCATTCCCGGACAGGTTATGATTTCTTATGTGGCCGAGGATTTTGGCTCACAGGAGGGGCTGCTATTTTCGCCAGCACAAATCCGCGAGTTTTTCATCCCGCGCATGAAGCGGATGATAGACCTGGCCCATGAACACGGAGCTTATGTTTTTCACCACAGCGACGGTGCCATCCGCGAGATTCTGCCCGATATGATCGAGGCGGGAATTGATGTGTTGAACCCGATTCAGTGGCGGTGCCAGGGGATGGAACGCGAGGGTCTTAAACGCGATTTCGGCGACAAGATCGTGTTTCATGGAGCAATGGACAACCAGTACACACTGGCCTTCGGGACGGCTGACGAGGTCCGCCAGGAGGTCATAGACAACTTGCGGATTCTGGGGGCAGGTGGAGGCTACATTTTAGCGCCGTGTCACAATATTCAGGCGGTCAGCCCGCCGGAGAATATCGTAGCGATGTACGAGACGGCGTATGAGTACGGCCAGTCTGGTTAGCAGAATATTCATAATTGAGTATTCACCAATTCATCTCAGGAGGTTGCGAAAATGAATCTGAGGGACATTGGTTGGGTGTGGGAGGGGCAAGGGATTGATCCCGGTGTTCATCCCTCTATCTTTGGCGTGGGGGAAGGCTGCACGTATTTCGGGCTCAGCCGCGCGTGGTTTCTGTTCCATCCCCTTACCGAGTTGGTGATGAATAAACTCGCGGGGCTCGAGGAAGTGATATCCGACATCTCCAAATGCAAGTTCAAAGATACTGAGGGAGGTGGCTCTGACTGCTGGCGTGACAGCAGCCTGGAGGCAGTTAAAAGTGAGGCGACCCTGATCGCCCAGATGGCCGAGAAGTTTCCCAATCTTACTGGTGCGGTTCACGATGATATGCTCGGGCTGGTTCAGCGCGACAAGATCGCGCCGGAGCAGTATGCCGGGATCTACGAGGCGCTGAAGAGCTCCAATCCGCAGCTCAAACTGTGGTCGGTGGTATATAGCCATGAGCTTGACTCGGATCTGTGGGCAGGGCTTGAACCATTCATGGATGTGATTAGTCTGTGGGTCTGGGAAGCGCAGAACCTGCCCCATCTGGACGAATATATTGACCACTGTCGGGAAATCTTCCCGGACAAGCCCCTCCACATAGGCTGTTACATCCGCGACTATCCCACCGGGGCGGCCGTGCCGATGGACCTGCTCAAGGGGCAGTGGGAATGCTTGCTGCGGCACGTTGAGGACGGTATGGTGGACGGCTATTCGATCCTGGGCACGGTGCTCATTGATGTCCATCAGGAACAAGTTAACTGGGTCAGGGACTTCATCGCCGCGAATTCCTGATAGCAGTTGCCCAACCAGCTTTGTTCACACAAGCCGTATTTGCCAACCGCACGCTTTGGGCTACTCACTGGCC
This sequence comes from Candidatus Zipacnadia bacterium, assembly GCA_029821515.1. Lineage (GTDB taxonomy): Bacteria > Armatimonadota > Zipacnadia > Zipacnadales > Zipacnadaceae > JALGTD01. The sequence goes on from JALGTD010000093.1 coordinate 6,261, forward strand.
GCGCG
>JALGTD010000094.1 GCA_029821515.1 Candidatus Zipacnadia bacterium
TACCTCAGTCTGCTCGGCGGGCAATTCCGCCAGCGCTTCGTGGACGACAATGCTGTCCAGTGCTTTGCTAGCTGGTTCGTCCGCGACAGTAGCGACGGCAGTATCAGGCGAATTATGATGCTGCTTGCGGTGAGCCTGGGCCGCGTGGTTGCGGGCGACCTGGAGCAGATATGCGCGGAGGTCGCGGATTTGGGCCACGCCTCGCCCCCGTTGGACCAGCACCATAAAGACATCTATCAGCAGCTCCTCCGCGCGTTCTTCATCGGCCAGCCGGGCCAGCAGCAGGTGATAGACAACAGTGCTGTAGGCATCATAGATAGCCGCCAGCGCCTGCATATCACCGCCGGCCAGACGGTGCAGCAGTTCGTGATCATCAACTTTGGTTGACTGATTTATCATGCCGTCCAGCGTCCCAGTCGGGTGTCCTCATTATATTAGTGTGTTTTAGCGCCCCGGATTTGTCTAAGTAACTTGAAAATTGGCGGCCAACATACCTCCTGAGCAGGGAGGAATATCTGGGCTGGGTCGGGAATAGGTCATTGCTTGAGGGGCATAGGGTCGGAAGCCAACAGGCTGCTGGCCCAGCACGGGAGGGTCTTTTAGTTTGCACAAAGGTCCTCGTGAGGTGTATCGAGAAGTTATGACGGCAGGTAGGAGTGGGTAGGAAGGGATTTTGCCAGCAAGGGGCGAATAAGCCCAATATAGTGACCAACACAATGTGAAGGAAGGAGATTGAAAAATGGCTGATGCAATTCTGGTTGTGACGAAGAACGGCTACGGGAAGGTGGTGTCGCCAACTGAGTTTAACCAGCAGAAGCGGGGTGGAAAGGGTGTTATCGGCTACAAGGTAACCGCTGACAGTGGCCCAGTTGCCGCCACTGAGCATGTTGTCACTGGCGAGGGCGAGAGGGTTCTCATTACCACTGCTCAGGGTCAGGCCATTCTGACACCGGTAGATGACATCTCAGAACGCAGCCGGACTGCCGGCGGCGTTAAGCTCATTGATGTAGCAGAGGGTGACAAGGTAGTCTCGGTCATCATCTAGCTGTCCTTCGATCGAAAATACCTCCCGCAGGTGTGTGTTGGAATCCCCCGGGCGGCCGCCTCGCCGCCGGGGGGAGGCCCTCATATCGTCATATTAGCTCGCAGCCGCTGTCTGGCGGCTGCGATGTGCTACCTGAGCAGCAAGTCAGCCACTGGCAGTATGTATCTTGCAATACTGCTCGAAATAGGCTATAGTATTTATGCAAGTTATTGGTGGCCGGCTTACGCCGCGAGCTGCTGGATGGTTGTGCCCTGCAGCACTGCGGCGTCGAGTAGCCTGGGCATACCAATACACCCGGGCAAGAGATCTGCATAGCTGCTGTGTTTAGGAGAGGAGTGCTGTGCCCAAAATATACTTTGTTGACGTAACCAATCGCGATGGAGCGCAGACGGCGCAAATAACTATAGCTAAGCTCCAGAAAACAGTGATCAACTGGCTGCTGGATGAGATGGGCGTATATCAGTCAGAGATGGGCTTTCCACTCAATCCCCATGAATGGAACTACATCAATGCCAACATTGCGTTGACCAAAGACACCAACGAAAACGGCGCGTTGATCAAGAGGATGCAGCTCAGTGGCTGGTCACGGGCCATAGCTGGCGATGTCCATCAGGCGCAGGCTCACACTGATCTGGAGCACTTTAACCTGTCTATTTCTACCTCCGAGCAAATGCTGGAGTGGAAGTTTCAGGGCAAGTTCAGCCGCCAGGATATCATCAAGATGATGGTTGACTCGGTAGTGGCGGCTAAGGAGGGTGGGGCGGTCAGCATTGGAGTTAATGCTGAGGATGCTTCACGGACAGATATAGACTTTCTCATCGAATTTGCCCAGGCGGGTATGGAGGCGGGCGCCGTCCGGTTCCGCTACTGCGACACACTGGGATATGATGATCCGGTGCGCATCGCTGAGCGGGTCGGGCTACTGGCCAAAGAGAGCGGTATGGACATGGAGATGCATTGCCACAATGACCTGGGGCTGGCAGTAGCCAATTCCGTCAGCGGCGCGCTGGCCGCCTGTGAGGCGGGTGTGAACGCTTATGTCAATACCACCGTAAACGGCATTGGTGAACGTACCGGCAATGCTGACTTGTTGTCGTGCATCCTGGCATTGAAATACTCAGCCAAGTGGGGTCAGAACTGCTTCTTGGACGAGAACCTTGACTTGACCAAATCCTGGCAACTAGCCAAATATGTCAGCCAGGCTGTCGGCGTGCCGCTACCAATAAACCAAGTCGGCGTCGGTGCCAATGCCTTCGCTCACGAATCGGGCATTCACGCCGATGGTGCTCTTAAGGATCGGCACAACTACGAGTTGTATAACTTTGAAGAACTGGGCCGGGGTGAGCACGAGGAGGTGCCCACCGGGCGGGTGATAACTACGGGTGTCCAGGGCGGGACTGCCGGGCTGGAATATGTCTACGGCAGCCACCTGGGCCTGGCCTTCCGTGACAAAGAGCATAGCCAGGAAACTCTGCGCCTGGTCCAGTACGCCAATTTGCATACTCAAGCACCGCTGACCGACGAGGAACTATGGCTGATATACTACTATCCGGAGCAGGTTCGCCAGATCATCAGAGCAACGCCATGACGCTCAGGAGTTAACTGCCTATGCGCAAAGAATCATTGTCCCTGTTGGAACAGTTGGTTGCAACGCCCTCACCATCGGGCTTTGAGCAGCCGGTTCAGCGCGTGCTGCGGGAGGCTGTCAGCGACTGGGCGGATGAAGTGCGCACCGATCTGCCTGGCAATCTGATTGCTGTCAAAAACCCCGGTGCTGAGCCTCGGGTAATGCTGGCCGGCCATTGCGACCAAATCGGCTTTATGGTGCAGCATATCACCGACGAAGGCTTTATCAGATTCAGCGCCATCGGCGGCGTTGACGCCACGCTGGTGCCCGGTTCACGGGTCAATATCTGGGCAGAAGGGGGCCCGGTAGTAGGCGTGGTTGGCAAAAAGCCGATACATTTGTTAGAGCCGGATGAGCGCAATAAACCGGAGGTGAAGATCAATAAGCTGTGGATTGACATTGCGGCCAATGACAAAGACGAGGCACTCAAGCGTGTCCAGATAGGCGATGCAATCACTTTTGACCTGCAGATGGAGCGGCTCTCTGAGAATCTGGTCGCGGCACCGGCCTTCGACGATAAAGCAGGCGCGTTCGTGATTATGGATGTGCTGCGTATTCTGCGCCGGCGCAAAATAGACTGCTCGCTGCATAGTGTCTCGACTGTTCAGGAGGAAATAGGGCTGCGGGGGGCGCAGACGAGCGCGTTTGGCATCGATCCGCTGGTGGGAATTGCCGTGGATGTTACCTTCGCCAGTGATTATCCAGAGGCTGACAAGTCAAAGATCGGCGACATTAGGCTCGGCGGGGGGCCGGTAATCGCCAAGGGTGCGAACATCAACCCGATGGTTTTTAAGCTGCTCATAGAAGCCGCCGACAGTAACGATATTCCGTATCAGCTTGAGGCAGCCCCCCGAGCTACGGGCACCGACGCCAATGTCATCCAAATAACCCGCTGTGGCGTGGCCGCCGGGCTGATAAGTATTCCGAACCGGTATATGCATACACAGGTGGAGGTAGTATCGCTGGCGGATCTGGAAAACGCGGCTCGCCTCCTGGCCGAGACGGTGGCCCGTATTGACCAAACTATTGATTTCACCCCCAGATAATGCTCCGTTGTTGTGGCTCCAGCAGTGTAGAGCATACCAGCCGCCGACCGCGCATCGGCGCGCCGCCCTGGCGCTGGCATCCGGAGTCCACCGGATATATCGCGGCTTGCTCCCGAGAGTTCCTTAAATACATCGGATTGACGCTTGACCAAAAGGAGCAATCATACTGTGACGGAACATCGCATTGCTGACATCACGATCCGACCGTTTGACGCGGAACGAGATGCAGAGCGGGTGCAGGTAATCGTGGGTGAAATATGGGCTGGCGGCGACGATGCCATTATGGAAAAGGAGTTCGGCGTCATAGGGGGAAGGTCCTGGAGCGAATGGGTCTCGCAGTCGGTGCTGTCGTATCTCAAGGCTGATGAGTCCAGAAGCTTCGTCGCTGAGCACAATGGCGAGGTGGTCGGCTTCTGCTCCTACGTAATCGACGAAGCCCGCAGCCGCGGTACCGTAGGCTACAACGGCGTAGCACGAGACCAGCAGGGACGGGGAATTGGCTCGGCGATGCTGGACTTTGTGTTGTCCGGCATGAGAGCGGAAGGAATGGAATATGCCGGGGTAATTGTGGCGGACAACGAGGAACACTTGCCCGCGCGACGTAACTACGAGAAACACGGCTTCCGCCGGCTTACGGGTTGCCAGTACATGGTGCAGAAGCTCTAGCCAAGCAGTGCCCTGCTATTGAGGAGAAATGCGATGTTCATTGACGTTCACGCCCATGCGTATTGGAAGCACCCCCCCATAAATGGCTTGCCTCAGTTCTGCACCCCGGAGCAAGTGATTGAGCGCTACGACGAAGCCGGAATCGAGAGGGGGGCGCTACTCCCTATCGTCAGTCCCGAGATCTATCTTCCTCAGTCCAATGAGGATATCCTTGATATGGCGGAGCAGTACCCCGACCGGTTCATTCCGTTCTGCAACATTGACCCGCGCGCCCTGACGAACTCAGCCGATGCGCCACTGGATCGCCTGCTCCGGTACTACCGTGACCAGGGATGTAAGGGCCTCGGCGAGGTGATGCCGAACGTGCCAATGATGGACCCCATGGTCCAGAACCTGTTCAAACACGCGCAGGATGTGGGGCTTCCGGTGACATTCGACGGCTCGGATCAGGTCGGCGGCGATTTCGGGCTGTACGACGACCCCGGTTTGCCGCAACTGGAGCACACTCTGCAGAGATTTCCGGAACTCATCATGCTCGGCCATGGCCCGGTGTTCTGGACGGAGATCAGCCGGTTAGAGACACCAGCCGACAGGAATACCGTGTTCCGACCCGGCGGTGGACAGGTAGCGCGCATCCGCCCGAGTGGGCCAATCAAGGAGGAGGGCGTCGTGCCCAAGCTCTTCCGCAGATATCCGAACCTGTATGGTGACCTGTCCGACCCGAACCCCTGGAATGCGTTGGCTCGCGATCCCAAATATGGGCCGAAGTTCTTGGACGAGTTCCAGGACCGCCTCCTCTTCGGCACGGACATCTGCTTCTTTGATATGTCCTTCCCTATGGTAGACCTACTTCTCGAATGGCGCGACACAAAGAAGATCAGTGAGGAGGTCTTCAACAAGGTTGCCAGAGACAACGCCGTGAAACTTCTCGATTTGGAGTAAATAGAAACAGTAAGGAGCATACAGAATGTGTGGCATAGTAGGTTACATCGGGCCGCGCGATGCGGCCGACATTTGTTTAGCAGGGCTGAAGAGGCTGGAATACCGTGGGTATGATTCCGCGGGCATTGCAGTAGTAGACGACGGCGAACTTGACGTTCGCAAAGTAGTCGGCAAGCTGGTAAACCTGGAAGAGGTGCTTCAGCGGGAGCCGCTGGCGGGCGCTCCCGGCATCGGTCACACCCGTTGGGCCACCCACGGGAAGCCCTCTAAGACTAATTCGCATCCCCATATCAGCACCAACGGGCGCATCGCGGTGGTTCACAACGGTATCATCGAAAACTACGGTCAGCTTCGCCAGCAGCTTACTGCTGAAGGCTACGAGTTTGTCTCCGAGACCGACACCGAAGTTATGCCCCATCTGGTCGAGAAGTACTATGAAGGCGACTTGCGCGAGGCAGTGCGGCGGGCAGTCGGGGACCTGGAGGGGGCATTTGCCTTTGGCGTGATCTGCGCGGATAGCCCCGATGAATTGGTTGCGGTGCGGCGCTTCTCACCGCTGGTAGTCGGCCTGGGTGATGGCGAGAACTACATCGCCTCCGATATGGGCGCCATTCGTCAGGAGACGGACAAAGTATATGTCATTGACGATGATGAGCTGGCGCTGATTACCCGCGACGAAGTTGAACTGACTGACCTGGCGCTCAATCCGATCGAACGGGAGGTCTTCCAGATTCCCTGGCCAGCAGAGGCAGCACAAAAGGCCGGCCATAAGCACTTTATGCACAAGGAGATTCACGAGCAGCCTGACGCGATGCACGCCTGTCTGGCCGGCCGACTCTCTTCCCCGGAGGCTCCCCTTGTCCTCGAAGGTCTGCAGATGAGTGACCAGGAGATCAAGGACCTGCGCAAGG
>JALGTD010000095.1 GCA_029821515.1 Candidatus Zipacnadia bacterium
TCGTGGCCGGCAATGACGTTCATAACCAGGGCACAGTCAGTAACGTCTCGGGTCAACGGGCCAATCTGGTCCAGTGACGAAGCATAAGCGATCAGTCCGTATCGGGAGACGCGCCCGTAGGTTGGCTTAAGCCCGACGATGCCACACAGCGCCGCTGGCTGCCGTATTGACCCGCCGGTATCTGAGCCTAATGCCACCAGCGCTTCCCCTGCTGCCACTGCCGCCGCGCTGCCGCCGCTGGAGCCGCCCGGCACACGTTCCAGATCCCAGGGATTGGCGGTGACCTTGAATGCGGAGTTTTCCGTGGATGAGCCCATGGCGAACTCGTCCATATTTGTCTTGCCCATCATCGGCAAAAGCGCCTGAGTGCATTGCTGCACCACCGTGGCGACAGGTAGTGGGCAACCCCCGGATGCACATTACATCCTTGATCGCGATAGGTATTCCCGCCAGAGCACTTGGTGCCTGGCCGTTGGCTATTTTCTCGTCGGCCTGCGCTGCCTGAGCGCGAGCATGGTCGGCGGTTACTGTGAGAAATGAATTTACTGTCTCCTCGACTTCAGCAATTCGCCCCAGACAGGCCTCAGTGAGCTGCCCGGCGGAAAGCTCTCCGGTGGTGATGAGATCTGCTGCTTCATGAGCGGTATATTGGTAAAGCTCCACGGCTAACCTCCATTTGTGGTTGGGCGCTGAGCTACTCTTCTATGATCCGGGGCACGCGAAAGAACACATCTGCGCGGTCCGGCGCGTTGGCCAGGACCTCCTCCACCGGCAGTGACTCCCGCGCGCTGTCCTCTCGGTAGACGTTCTCCATAGCAATGGCGTGCGAAGTGCTTTCTATCTGCTCAGTATCCAACTCCTGAAGCTCCTGGAAGTACACCAGAATGCGGTTCAGCTCATGTCCCACGCGCTGCAATTCCTTGGGCGGCAGAGCCAAACGGGCCAGATTAGCGACGTGCTGGACTTCCTCGGGGGATATCTCAGCCACGGGTAGTAGCCTCCTACGGTGTTTGCTAGGACCGTGAGTAATCTTAGCACACCGCTGGTAACACGGTCAAGCTGGGGTCAAGGGCCGCGCCCGAAGTAGTGGCTTATCGCCGCACCGTGATCAGCGTGAGGGCCTGCTGTTGCAGGCCACTGTCGGCGGTGGCCCGGACGCGTAGCAAATAGCGCCCGGCCGGCAGTTTCGTGCCGGTCGCGCCCCGCGTATCCCATAGCAGAATGCTATGGCCCTGCTCGCAGAGTCGTCCGGTGGCAATGCGCGCCACCGGCCGCCCCGCGATATTGAGGGCCTCTACATCCACGCGTCCGGCGGTCAGCATCTGCAGGTGGATTGCCACATTTCCGGCGGGGGCCTGCTGAGCAAAGACGCTGGCGAGTAGTGCTCCGGCCGAACCGCTGCCTACGGTTGGCCCGCCGTGAGGGGTAGTTGGCTCGCCGCTGGCAGATTCATATCCGTCACTGGCTGAGAAGTAATAGCTGTAGTCGCTGCCGGCAGGCAGGCGTGTGCCGAAGTGATAGATGACGCCTGCGGCATAGTTCAGAGACTGGCCCGGCAGCGGGACCATCTCATGGGGGCTTTGCCCGAATTCAGTGCCGCCCTTCAGCAGATGTAGCTGGATGTATGTTGGCGGGTCGTCGTCTATGTATTTGACCCGAAAGTCAACATACTGATACGGATCAACGCTGTCCGGGCTGACTCCGTCGTCCCGGCTGCCGGGCAGCCCGCTCCACTCCAGGGTAGGTGCTGTGTTGGACTGCGGTGATATGATCGGGTTGTAGTAGACCATCCCGTCCCCGGGGTTGTCGGCGCCGTCAATGATTCGTCCGTCAATGAGGCCGGTATCAGCAGTGCCCCACCAGTTGTTCTGCGCGCGGATATTGTGGGGAGACTCGTTGCGGATATCGTAGCCGCCGTTGTTAGTGAAGCTATTTTTTCCATCGTCATCCGTAGAGGTGGTATAAAGGTTTCCCAGGTTGGGGCGGGCCTGGCCGGTGATGCGCATGCCAGTACCGTTGTTGTCGGTGATCTGGCAGTGGTAGATGGTCGGCTGCGCGGTTCCTGAGATGAAAAGGCCATAGTTGGAACATTGTGTGATCAGACAGTCTTCCAGGCGCGGGGAGGCGCTTTGCATTAGCACGCCGGTGGCCGCGTGCTGGATGCGGCAGTGCTGAAGTGTTCCACCTGCTGCCGGGTAAAAAGATATTCCCTCCCATGAGCCATTTACCGGAGGCTGGGCAGCAGTGGTGAAGACTATCGGCTGTAGCGCAGTGCCCTGGGCCTCAAGCCAGCCTTCGATGTACATGCTACCGCCGGCGATAGCCGCCCCCGGCTGTAGTGTCCAGGTTGCCCCCCAGGCCACGCGCAATGCTGCTCCTCCAAGGTTGGCAGTCAGGTCGAAGGGCACGCCCTGAGCATACCAGGTCTGTGACGAAGGCAGGTCCGGATCACGGTGGCAAGCTACCCCCACCGCCTGGCGGCTGTTGTTGCTGAATCGGTTGCCGGTGCCCAGCATAAAGCAGTTGCGGGCCACTGCGTATACCGGATAGTCGCCGCTGGTTGTGAAAGTGCAGTCGGCAACGGTTCCGCTCAGCGTCAGGCCGCTAAGCCGCAGGTGATTGCGGCCGTTGCTGTGGAAGCTGGAATTGGCAATGTGAAGTTGACTGCTGCCGTAGGCAATTATGCCATCATACTGGCAGTCGCGGATCAGCCCGCCAGTGAAGACCAACAGAGCATCATCCACGGTAAAGGCCGTCCCAGCCAGGCGCACGATGGTGTTTGTCAACTGTGCCACGCTGCCCGGATGCAGGAAGATGCCGTCCCAGCAGCCGGGTGTCACACTGGGGCCACGGATCACAGTAGGAGCTTGCCCTGACTGACCCGTGGTAAGTGTGCCATCCACCTCGATACGGTCAGCTATTAGTTCGCAGCCCGCCGCGATGGTCAGACGCAAGCCAGTCGGAATCTCGAGCGTATCCGACGAACCTACCAACATGTCGAATTGTAGGGGTTGGCGCTTCCATGTCTGGCTGCGCCGGATGTCGTCGGCGGCACTGCAACTGACCCCAATCAGGTCCTTGCCATTGTTGTGAAAGCGCAGGTTGTCATCGAGCATACCCACGCAATTGGCCTTGAGGTGGATGGGGTATTCACCGTTGCTTAGGAAAGTGCAGTCGGAGATAGTGCCGCTTGGGTCTGGCGTGATAATGTACAGGCCGCGGCGCTGATTGTAGGCGAAGGTGGCAGTTTCGACCTGGAGGGTGGCGTCATTGAGCGCAACCAATCCGTCCTGGCCGGCGTACAGAAACCAGCAGGTGTCGAACTTCGCCCACGCGCTATCCACTGTTACACAGTTGGTTGCTCCCCAAAAGGATGTGCCGAAGAATTGCCCGACGCTGCCGGAAGTCAGGTAGATTCCTGCCCAGCTTCCGGGCGTGGTTGGAGTAGTGGATTTGAAGACAACCGGCTTGTAGCGGAGCCCAAAGCAACGCAGCTCGCCCTGGACGGTGAGCTGATAGTTGATAGGGCGCGCCGCCCAGCGTCCACTCCACGTCACTGCTGATCGTCCCGGAGATGTCAGTAGCCTGCGCAACGCAACTGGCCAGAGCTAATGCTATTGGCACCAGCAAGCGGCGACTATGGATCAACTGTGCTCCCCCCCCAGCAGCCCTATAATGGGAAACTGTTTACCTGCTGTTCGTAGCGACAACACAAAAAACCGCACCATCAAGTCCGGATTGGTGCGGCTAGTGGGCTGTCGTAGGCTTAGCTGTTGTCACATATCTTCCCCGCGGATGCAGATTTCGGTGTCAAGTCTGATGCCGAACTTCGCTTCTACCTTGTCCTGAACCTGCCGGATAAGTGCCAGAACATCGGCAGCAGTTGCCCCACCCATGTTGATGATGAAGTTGGCGTGCTTGGGCGAGATCATCGCCCCGCCTACCTGCATGCCCTTGGTATTAGTCTCCTCCAGCAGCCGGCCAGCATAGTCGCCGGGAGGGTGTTTGAATATACAGCCGGCGCTCTGATCTGAGACCGGCTGACTCTGGCAGCGCCTCTCTACAGCTTCGTACATAAGCTGGCGGACCCGGCTGGGCGTGGTCGGAGTAAGCGCCACAGCCGCTCGCGTAATAACCCATCTGCCTGCCTGGAACTGGCTGCGGCGGTAACCGAAGTCCAGCTCTGAGCGCTGGTAACGCTTGACCTCTTTGCCCGCATTGATTGCTTCTACCCACTCCAGCACCTGGGCGATCTCTCCACCGTTGGCTCCGGCATTCATCACAATCCCGCCGCCTACGCTGCCGGGAATACCTGCTGCAAATTCCATACCAGAAAGCCCCTGTTGCGCGGCGTGGTGGCAGACTGCTGCCAGGGCCTCGCCCGCCCCACTGATCAATTGGTTGCTGTTGTGCTCTATGCCGGTTAGTGCTCCGGCAATCTTGACGACCACGCCGCGGATACCCCCGTCGCGGATCAGCAGGTTCGTACCATTACCAATGTATAGGGGCTTTATGTCGGCAGCATCCAGGCATCTGACTACTTCGAGAAGACTGGCAGTATCCTGGGGAATGACCAGGATATCAGCCGGCCCCCCAATGCCGAAGGAGGTGTGGCGGGCCATCGGTTCATCTCGGCGTACCTCCAGCCCGGAGATGCGCGCCAATTGCTGATATGGATTACCGGTTGTTACACTCATTCTGTACCTTATATTATTAGTTTTTCGGGCAATTATGCAAGGTCGGCCTATGCTCGGTCCGGGTCTGGCTGGCCGCTGTCCTGGAGGTGTGCCGCCAGTTTCAGCAAGTATTCGCGGAAGTTAAGCCCAAGTGCAGGATGAGCCAGCATCCCGCGGACAAACGCACGACTATACGAGGCAAAATTCCCCACGTCCAGCCGCAGTTCCTTCCCGGCCAGCGGTACCGCCTGTACTCGCTTGCCGGAAGTTGCCAGGGCCACGATGGCGTCAGTCAGTTGCAACTCCCCACGATGGCCTGTCTCCAGATTGTCCAGTTCAGCAAAGATTTCCGGCGAAAACACATAGCGCCCGCATATTGCCAGGTCGCTGGGCACCTCGTCAGGCTCCGGTTTCTCCACCACATTGCTAACCAGCAGCCTTCCCTCGGTCTCTTCGGCCACCTCAATAACTCCGTAGCTGCTGGCTTGCTGTCGGGCAATGCGCTGTACTCCCAGCGTAGCAGCTACCTGTCCGCTGCGGTGTGCCTCAATCAACCGTCGCGTAAAAGCACTATCCTCTGAGATTATGACACTGTCGCCCAGTGCCACCACAAAATCCTCGTCGCCGATGAATTGCTGAGCGCAGGCTACAGCCTCGCCCAGGCCGCCGGGCGGGTTCTGGCGGGTGAAGTAGATGGCGCTGCGACTGCTGGTAAACTCGCTGAGCCACGGAGGGCGGTCCGATTCAGGTAGTCGACCTTGCTGAGGGTCCAGGTAAGCCTCCAGAGCCGATTTGCCGGGGCCAGTGATTACCAGTATTTCGGTGATTTCCGCAGCGGCCAGTTCCTGGATAACCTGGTCAATAGCCGGATAGGGCCCAACCGGCATCATTTCTTTGGGTTGGACCTTAGTCAGTGGATACAACCGCGTGCCCCGTCCGGCCGCCGGCACGACAGCTTTCCGAATGCGATTTGCAGGGTTCATAGTTGTAGTCGCACCGTTATGCTGCTACCCAGGTCTACAAGCTGGAGGGCAGCGTCATAGCCATAAAGTGGAGCCGGCGATCAGAGTCGAACTGATAACCTGCGGATTACGATTCCGCTGCTCTGCCAGATTGAGCTACGCCGGCTCACTGGCTTAGTAAAAAAGTTGGTGGCCAGACCCAGAATTGAACTGGGGACACACGGATTTTCAGTCCGTTGCTCTACCAACTGAGCTATCTGGCCACCCCATCGGTTGTCGCTACCGTCGCGCTGCTGTCGTCGTTAGACCTGTTGTTGCACCTGCTGTTAGACCTGCCGTTAACCCTGTCGTGGCCTGGTGGGCGGAGCAGGACTCGAACCTGCGACTTCCTGCGTGTAAAGCAGGCGCTCTCGCCATCTGAGCTATCCGCCCACCAACAACAGCCCAACAGCAGCCGTCAAACCATCGCTGTTTCTATTGCCGTACTGCTTCCGTTGTGTTGGCGTTTAGCTGCCGTCAAATGGTGGCCCCAACGGGATTCGAACCCGTGCTGCCGCCTTGAAAGAGCGGAGTCCTGGGCCTCTAGACTATGGGGCCATCCACCTTCACAACAGGGACATAGCTGCAACGGAGTCCCTTGGTGGGCCGTGCAGGGATCGAACCTGCGACCCTCGGATTAAAAGTCCGATGCTCTGCCAACTGAGCTAACGGCCCTCTTGTTGATAGACATCTGTTTAAGCCAGCAGATGCCGAGTTCTTACCCTATAATATAGCCAATAGGCGCTTGATTGTCAAATCAGCGCACCGGCGCGCCCACCCCCTGACCGGTGTTGGCAGCACTGGCGTAGATCGCCTCGGTAAGCTCCAGCGACTTGACCGCATCCAATAGGTCAGCACCGTGTTGGGGGGATGACCTTCCCGGAGGCATTGAGCAAAGTAGGAAACCTCGTCGGCATAACCGCACGTGTCGGTCCCATACACTACCATCCGCTCTCTGCTGCCGAGTCGTTTATGCACGGGACGCACTTCCCAGATCAATTGTAGCGTGAATAGTGGGGAGCGTCAAGCGGCTATCCGGGGCTCTCTGCCTTGCACGTCATTACCAACCACTCGCCCTGGCTCCGGTAAGCGGGATGTACAGCCAGTTTCTGCGGTGGTTAGCATTGCCGGCAAGCGTACGCCACTGGTCACTGCGCAGCATCCAGGTTAAGTCGATCAAGATCGAAGCCAATGTCGTGCGCCACGACCGACAAGTAATCTTCCAGATGGCGAAGGTGGCAGTATCCAGGGAGCTCTTCGAGCAGATTCTGGAACGAATTTGGGCTTTAGCGCCTGGTGCCGGGTGACTATGACCTCACTGCAGCGAAGAATGTGTTAGCTAAATGATCCGGAGGAGGAATCAGTGCAGGACGCAGAGAATGTTAAGTGCAGCAGCACAGGATATGGGAAATCCCAGTTTAGAGACATGCAGTGTTAGATAAAGTAAACACAACCCGGTTATACTTGCAGGAGAGGAACATGTGTCCTGCATACTACAAGCGGAGGTGATGTCGTGGCAAAACCAGCAGGCAGGCTAGGGAAGAGTTATCGGATTATGTGGTGCGATGACAGCGGCGCCGGTGCATCCCGTTTCAATCCTCCTATCACACCGGAGCAACTTGCCCAAGTCAGTTTCGGCCGGCTCGAGGGAACGCCGGTAGACGCGTATATAGCAACGATCGGGATCAGTGCTGGATACACCGCTTCCTACCCTACTGAAGTAAAAGGTATGGAGTTCATCGTGGACCGGATGAAAGCAGGGGCCATCATTGGGGGGAGCGGGATGTGGAGGGCCGCGGAGAATCTCCGTCACCTTTGGGAAATGGACGTTGACCCGTTTGAAGTCCAAATCCGGGAAGCACGTCGGCTGGGTATTGATTACTGGATGCAAATCCGAATGAACGACTGGCACCATGTTGATGCGGAAGGTCACGTGTACCGGTTGATCGGGAGCAGTTTCTACGAAGAGCATCCTGAGCTGCTTATCGGCAGGGATGGTGTCAAAGGGTGGCCCGAGAGTCTTCAGCAGACTATGGCATGGTTCCAGGATTTCGCACACCCCGAAGTACGTCAGCTCAGGTTGGATGTCGCTGTAGAAGCGTGTGAACGGTACGACGTTGACGGGTTCGAGTACGACTTCATGCGCTGCCCCGGTTACTTTAAGTATGGTGAAGAGCAGCAAAACGCTCCGCTTATGACAGAGCTGATCAGGGATACGAGGCAAGCGCTCGACCGTATCGGGGAGAAAAAAGGAAAAAGCCTCGGGCTCTCAGTCCGAGTTCCCAACACGATTGATGGCTGCATCCGGCTTGGTCTCGATGTTCCGGAGTGGATAAGAGAGGAACTCGTCGACATCGTCGTTCCCTCAACCTTCTTTGCTGCAGACACCGAAGAAGATATCAGCGAGTGGACGGACCTCACCAGAAATACGCCAGTACGCATCAGCCCTGCTATCGAAGAGGGATACGTTGCAGGATATACCAGAGGGTTTGCCCTCGCCTATTACCAGCTGAGCCTGCCTGTCATGCTTCCCCTCACCATTCCCATGATAAATGCAATTGCGTCGCGGCACTGGCGTAACGGTGCCGACGGACTGTACCTTTTCAACTGGCCGGGTACGACGGGAACGTACAATTACGACAACCGGTACGCTCTCGATGATATCGGAAATCCGTTGCGCCTGCAGCACAAGAACAAACGATATCTCGCCATGCGCCGTAACGCCTCGTTTCCCAACTGCCTGCCGGTCGAGCGACAGATACCAGCAGTTGTCGGAAATGATCCCGTTCATGTCACCATCGACATTACCGACGACCTCGGCGCATCGGCATCGAGAGTGAGGAGTATTCGGCTGTTGCTCCTCCTTCAAGAGCTCACCGTCGCAGATGAAGTAGAAGTGAGGCTAAATGAGAAGGTGCTTACGTGCGCCAATCCGCTCCTTCCAGGCGGTCCGGCCCAACCCTTCAAGACCAAGTGGCAAGTCTACGATGTAAAGGACACGCCACCCGTATGCGGGAAGAACGATATCTCAATAAGACTCGTTAGGGCGAATGAGCGGTTCAGAAAGGAGACTCCCCTGGAAGTGACCGATATCGAACTCGAGATCGACTACGAGTACCCCAACGGACCATGGCAGGACCCCTATCTGTCAGACTGATCCGCAATTAGGAGCTTATCTGAGCGTCAAGTAATCTGGACGGCCTCGCCTTGAGCTGCCGATTCGTAGATGGCATCGGTGATCTGGGCAATGACCAGTGACTGCTTGATGCCGGTTAACGGGGCTCGCCCCTGGCGGATGGCAGTGGCGAAATCCTCTATCAGTCGCCAGCCCATGGTACTATGCCTGTCGTCACCTTCCCAGATAACCTCCGAGATCACGCCCTGTTGCTTGGTGCCTTTGTCGTAGATGAGCTGGTTGCCTTCGGCAGGGAGCACAGGGAGCGTAAGCGAGCCTTCGGTCCCTATGATCTGCCAGGTTTCGTCGTAGGCAGCCGCCATGAACTCGCCCCTTTCCATAGATAAAGCGGTGCCTTCCTCGTCCAGTATTAGGGCAGTGTAGTAGGAGTCGGCATCAGACCCCGGTGCAACAAAGTGCGTAAACTGGGGCAGGACGGGTCGGGTTTGCGCCAGCACTGTCATCGGCTGAAACGCCCAGCCGGTGATGCCCAGCAGATAGTCCATGTCGTAGCAGCCCCAATTGGTCAGAATGCCGCCAGCATTCAGCTCGTGTGACTGGCGCCAGAGCGGGGGCTTCTGCCCGGTTGGGGGGCCGGCAGGCAGGATGGCACGGACGCGCAGCGTCTGCAGCTTCCCCAGAGCGCCGGTGGCGATGAAGTCTGTTGCCGCCCGGGCTGAATCCAGATGACGAAAGCGCGATGAGCAGCACCCTGCAACAAGCTCACCCTGGGCCGCAATCATCTGCCT
>JALGTD010000096.1 GCA_029821515.1 Candidatus Zipacnadia bacterium
AACGTCCGATGCCAGATGAGCCTCCAGTCACGATGGCCACCTTGCCCTTGAAACGATCCCTGACAGGTTTTCTTTCGATCATAGTAGACCCCCTTTAACGTGATGTATGAGTTTACTCCACCGATGCAACCACTGATGTGCCATCAGGCAGAACCAGAACGTTCGGAGCAGGTCCCACCTCCGCCATTACCATATGCCAAGCCGATTCCAAATCGACGCAAGGTATTATGCCACACGCGCGCACCGTCTCGGAAGGCAAGCTACTGACCAAGCCAACTGTGGCTTTTTTGAGCACGCGAGCGATGGCGGCCGCTTTGTGCCCGCCGAGCACAAATTGCTTCCGAAGCCGCGCCAGAATGTCATCCGGACTGTGCCCTAGCAGCCACTCTTGAAAGACAGCGTTTCCCAAGCCCTCTGGGCAATCAGCTACCCAAATGATCACGCCGCCGGGCCGGACTACGGCTGCCGCGCTGTCCAAAGCCTTCTGTGCCTGGTAGAGATTGATGTCCTTGGGATATCCACCCGAGCTGACGAGTACCACGTCAGCAGGCTGCTCAACGTGGACCTTGCTCTGGTAATCGACCACGCGACAGGCCCAACGATGTGCCTCGACCGGGTGCCCAGCGGCAGCCACGACGATATTGTGCGCCTCATCCAGGACTACGTTCAAAATAAAGTCGATACCTATCAGTGCCGCGCCTTCCTCAAGATCCTCTCGCACCGGGTTACCGTCCAGGAGTCCCGTGCGGGCCTGCGGCTCCACCATGAACGCGTGATTGTGCTGAATGGTGGCAGCGGAGCATACACCTGGGACGAGAGCCTTCGCTCCGCCGGAATAACCTGCAAAGTAGTGCGGCTCGACGTTGCCAAGCGCGATCCGAACATCAGCGCTGGCAACCGGCTCAAAGGCCTCGATAGGGGTGCCGCGGGTGGTCGTCCCGACATAACGTACCTGGTTCGGGTCCGAGTCAACGCACGTCAAGCGATTGACGATTTCGGGTCCAACCAGCCGCGCACGCTCCTCCGGCGTGTGTCCGCGGTGTGCCCCCAAGCCAAAGACCACGATCACGTCCGTATCGCACACGCCAGCCTGCGCCAACTCATCCATAATGGACGGCAACATCAGGTGGCTGGGGCATGGGCGGGTGATGTCACTGGTGATGATGGCGACTGATTGACCAGGGCGCACTATGTCGCGCAGAGGTGAGCAGCCTATGGGTGCGGCCAATGCCAATCGAATCGGATCTATGACCTGTCTCTGTGTCGCCAGCACGTTAACCTGTTGGACATTGCCACTGAGCTCAGTTTTCAACTTCTGGTGTCCACAAGAAAGAGAGATGCACATAGTTCACCTATACCATCAACAGTCCCCCATTGACACTCAACGTCTGGCCGGTGATATAGGTTGCCCTATCGGAGGCCAGAAAAAGCACCGCCGCCGCTACGTCAGCAGGATGTCCCAGCCGTCCGGCGGGAATCTGCTTAACAAGCCCCTCGATCGTATTCTGGCCCCACCCGCTTGTCATCTTTGATTCCGTCGTTCCAGGTGCTACGGCGTTCACCTGGATGTCCGGAGCCAGAATCCGGGCCAGGCTCTTTGTCAGCCCGAGGGTGCCTGCCTTGGATGTCGAATAGTGCACTCCCACTGCCAGCCCGCCCATCTGCCCGGCGCTTGATGCGATATTGACGATCTTTCCGGTCCCCTGCGCGCGCATAGTCGGAATGACCGCCTTGCTGCAGAGGAACATGCCCTTGAGATTGACACCCAGCACCAGGTCCCACTCTCCCGGGGTGATCTCCTCGACCGGTGTCATGGGACAAATTCCAGCGTTGTTGACCAGGATGTCAATCCGTCCTCCCCACTCCAGCGTTTGCTGGCACATTGCCAGCACCTGCGCCTCGTCGCTCACGTCAGTTGTGACCGCGATGGCTTCATACCCTGCGTCGCGCAATCGATCGGCAGCCTCGGTTACATGGTCCGCATTCACGTCGGCCAGCACCACCGCCGCGCCTGCCTCAGCCAATTGGTGGCCGATCTCCAGCCCGATGCCGCGTGCGCCTCCCGTTACAATAGCGACTTTGTTCTCCAGCATCATTCGCCTCTCCGATTTGCTCTGCAACGCTCATCGCCCCTCAGACCAGCCACAGATACGGCTGTTCAACGAATTGTTTAACCCGTTGGAGGAAACGCGCCGCTGGCCCGCCATCGACCAGCCGGTGATCAAAGGTCAAGCTCAGCGTTAGCATCGTGCGAATCGCTGCTGCCCCTTCACGGACCACCATCTTCTCCACCAACCGTCCGACGCCCAACACCGCACATTCGGGCGCGTTGATGATAGGAGTGAATCCGTCAATCTCATACACGCCCAGGTTGGTGATAGTGAAGGTGCCTCCCGTAAGTTCGTCGGGCACCGCCTTGCCGTCCTTTGCCCGTGATAGCAGTCTGTCCATCTCAGTTGCCAACTCGCGGATCGATTTTGTCTGCACATCATCGACGACCGGTACCACCAAGCCACGCTCAGCATCCACGGCAACCCCGATGTTGACCACATCCCAATACACAATCTCGTCTCCATCTAGCGAGGCATTCAATTCGGGGTGCTTGAGCAGGGCGGTCGCCACAAGCTTTGCCAGCAGAGCATTGTAGCTCGGCACCACGCCGAACCGAAGATCACCCTTCCATCCCTCACGCACACGGACAAGCTCGCCGGCGTCGGCCTCCGTCGTCAGCGTCACTGCTGCGGTGGTATGTGCACTGCCTGCCATCCGTTTGGCAATCAAGCGACGCATCCGGCTCATCTGCTCGCGACGTGCAGTCCTGTCTGCCACCTTTGCTAGCACTGGCTGGTCGGCCTTCGCGGCTGCTAGCAACTCCCGGATCGCTTGCTCTACATCTGCGCGCTCTACTCGTTTACCGGGGTAGCGGCGCCCAAGCTCACGGATATCCATCCCCACCGCCTCGGCCAGGCGCCGCGCCACCGGCGAGATGGGCACTTTCTCTGTCACGGCGACAGCCGCTGCTTCAGCCTCACGAGGCGCTGTCTTTGGGCTAGCCGCAAGTTTGATCACATCCCGCTCGATGATGCTCCCGCCGGGTCCCGTGCCCGTCGCCAGTCGCCAGTCAATCCCCAGCTCCTTGGCGTGCCGGCGGGCTGCTGGGCTGGCGGGAAGTCGCTTGAGACGCGACCTCGCCTGGGGGGCATTGCCTCCCGATACGGTCGAAGTGGATGCTTGGACACCAGACGCTGCCTCGGACGCCACCACCATAGCCTCGGATGACACCGCTTCCCTTGCCACAGGTGGCGACTCTCCTTCCACCAGCAGGTATGCAATCACCCCTCCCACCGGTATGTCGCCATCCTCCGGCCCTCGCACAATGTGTAAGATGCCGCTCTCCACCGCTTCAACTTCAATCGTCGCCTTGTCGCTTTCCACCTCCAAAAGCAGATCACCGGCTTCGATCCGGTCACCCGATTCCTTCAACCACTGAATGATCCCACCGCTGTCCATTGAGAGGCCCAGTTGGGGCATAACGATCTCGTGTGCCATCGTCCTTGCTTCTACTCCATCATTTCTCGAATGATCCCGGCAATCTGATCTGCCGAAGGGATCGTCAGATCTTCCAAGCTTGGCGCAAACGGCACCGGTACGTCAGCCGCGCCCAGGCGGCGAACCGGCGCATCCAGGTAGTAGAAGGCTTTCTCCTGCACGCGTGCCGCAATCTCAGCCGTCACCCCAAAGCTCTCGTACCCCTCGTCCACCACCAGCACGCGCCCTGTCTCAACCGCTGAGTTGACCAGCGCTTCCTCATCCAGGGGAGAGATCGTCCGCGGATCGATGACCGTGACATCTACCCCTTCCTCGGCCAGCCGTTCCGCCGCCTCAAGCGAAGGGTACAACATACTGGACGTGCAGATCACCGTCGCGTCGGTACCCTTCCGGTGGATCTTGGCCTGACCTAGCGGCACCGTGTAATCCCCCTCGGGTATCGGTCCCTCTTGTCCATACATCATCTTGTCTTCCAGGACCATCACCGGGTTATCGTCCCGGATGGCGCTTTTCAGCAGTCCTTTCGCGTCGGCTGGCGTCGAGGGTAAAACGACCTTGAGGCCCGGAATATGGCAGAACCAGGCATGCAGGCTCTGGCTATGTTGCGCCGCCGCCCGCCGCCCCGCCCCCATCCCGGTCCGGATCACCATGGGCACTTTGCATTGTCCCGCTGTCATATAGCGCAACTTTGCCGCCTGATTCACAATCTGGTCGGAGGCCAACGTGGTAAAGTCGTTGAACATAATCTCCACGATCGGCCGGGCACCAGTCATCGCCGCCCCCACTGCCAGCCCTACAATGCCGGCCTCGGCAATCGGCGTGTCCCGTACCCGCTCCGGTCCAAACTCCTCCTGTAACCCCGCCGTCACCTTAAAGACACCGCCTGCCAGACCGATATCTTCACCCATAAGGAAGATGCGCTCATCCCGCCGCATCTCTTCCCGCAACGCCTCGTTAATGGCTTCTCTGATAGTACCAATGCGTTCAGGCATAGACATGTTCAAACACCTCAGAAGGATCAGGATAGGGCGATGTCTTGGCGTATTCTACGGCCTCGTCGATCCGTTGTTGGGCCTCGGAATCGATTTGCCGCAACGTGTCCTCGCCCGTCAGACCCTCACCAATCAGGTAAGTGCGCAGACGCAGAATAGGACATTTCTTCTTCCATGATTCGATCTCTTCCTGTGTCCGGTAGCCGTAGGTATCCCCCTGATCGCCCATATGATGACCGCGCCACCGGTATGTCACGCACTCGACAAAGCTGGGACCTTCCCCGGCCCGCGCACGCCCCGTCGCCCGCGTAACAGCCTCATACACAGCGAGTACGTCGTTCCCATCTACCGTTGTTGCCGGTATCGCCATCGCTTCGGCCCGGGCTGGGCCAGTTCCAGCCGTGGATTTGGCCGTCGTGGTGTATTCCCCATAATGGTTGTTCTCCATCACATAGACCACAGGCAGTTTCCACAGGGACGCCATATTGGCTGCCTCGTAGAACAGGCCCTCGTTCAGCGCTCCATCACCAAAGAACGCCACCGAGATGCGATCCTCATTCATCAGCTTGGCCGACAGGGCTGCCCCAGTCGCGATGCCCAGACCACCACCCACGATGCCATTTGCACCCAGAATGCCCAGGCTCATATCGACGATGTGCATACTCCCGCCCTTGCCCCTGTTGTAGCCGGTCGCCTTGCCCAGCAATTCAGCAAACATACGCCTGGGATCCCCTCCCTTGGCCAGCAGATGGCCGTGGCCACGATGTGTACTGGTGATGTTATCTTGCTTGCGCAACGTCATACACACGCCGACCGCCACAGCTTCCATCCCAGTATATAGATGGGCCAGGCCGGGCATAATGCCCCGGCTATACACGTCATAGACGGTCTCCTCAAACCGCCGAATGGTCACCATGCGCCGGTACATATCGAGCAACAGGTCGAGAGGAAGGCTTCTCCGATCAACTTGCCGAGAAGACTCCTGTGTGTTTGTCGCCATCTCTATCACCATCCTATACCGAGCATGAGCCTCAGCAACTGCCTACAGACTCAAGAGAATATTATTACTCTCGATCGTATTGGTTTGCGCGATATCGCTCTAAGGTTGACCCCATTGTTTAGACCACACAATGGCCAAAATAGGTGAAACTCTCGTGTCGATAATTGACCGTCAGAGCTTCCGCAATGAAAGACGAGAACAGGTACTCCTTGTTAGTGAGACCTGCTCGCACCTTGCCTTTGGGGTAAAGCCATTCTACCTCAAAGCGCGAGCAAAGTCAAACTATACACACTTGCCGAAGGTTATCGAACAAGCGGAATGCTTATGTTAAACACCGGCTGTTAAGCCTGCAAAGTGAACCTCTGCAGGAACCTGGTATGACAGACTTTGGTGCAGACGTTCATCGTTGTAGAACTCAAAGTAGCGCTCCAAGCCCTTTTCTAACTCATGCACCGTGGCATACTCGTGCAAGTAGATGTCTTCATATTTGACGGAGCGCCAGAGCCGCTCCACAAAGATATTGTCCAGGGCACGCCCACGACCGTCCATACTCACACGGATCCCCGCCCCCTCCAGGCGCGACGTGA
>JALGTD010000097.1 GCA_029821515.1 Candidatus Zipacnadia bacterium
AAGAGAAGCTCTGCGGCGGGCCGGAAGACTCGCGTCGGCTTCCTTTAGTGACACTCCTGTCACGAATGACAGATACGAGGGTATCAATGGGATAGTGCAAGGCGACAGAAACGAAGCGAGACCCGCCAAAAAAGCCGCTGAGAGCGTAACCGTGTCAGTAATTGCTACCAACTTCCTTCTTGCGTCTGATTAAGTGCTCTTTTCATAATACAGAACGCATCACAGGCCGATTTAATTCCCAACTGTGGATAGCTCCCCGCTATAACGCGCCGGCCTCGCGGAGGCGCTGCTTAAGCTGAGCAGCACTCAGTCCCACAACCCGCAGCGTCTTGTTTCGGCTGTGGTGACCGGAGATTATCGCCAGATCACTGGCAGGGACCTCCAGAGTATCACTAAGCATCTTAACCAGCGCTTCGTTGGCCGCGCCGCCTACGGGAGGAGCAGTCACCCGCACCACCAGCGCTGAGCCGCGCACCCCACCAAACTCGTCGCGCGAGGTTCGTGGAATGACCCGGACATCAAATCTTGTGCTGACTTGCTTCGGCACGGAGTTCACACCAGCACATAGCTAGCCAACAGCAGTAATACGAAACTATTGTACATCGCGTGGGTTATCATTGACGGAATTAGTGAGCGATTTCGTTCATAAAGATAGGCTAATACAACGCCGACCAGGGTGATCATCAGCACGCCGCCCAGGGACGCGGAGATATGGACAGCAGCAAAGATCAAAGCACTTGCCAGAGCCGCTGGCGGCACCGCCATAATTCGGCGCAACGCCGGATAGACAAAGCCGCGAAATATAATCTCCTCGACTATCGGAGCCAGGATCCCAACCAGCACAAAGTAGACGACAAAAGTGGCCGGATTGCGTGCTGCCAGGAATACCTCCAAGGGCGTTTTGAGCGCCATTGGCACAATCTGCTCTATCCCCGACTGTCCAAGGATGGTCAGGGCTATAATCAACAACCCAACGATCGTCGCATATCCGGCGATGCCCTGACCGATCTGAGCGGCCAGGTTATGCAACCGCAAGCCCAGCAGGCGCCAGGCATCACGCCGAGGGCCAATGCGGTAGATTATCAAGGCGATAGTACAGGCCCCGGCGAATAGGTAGCCGGCGGCCATCAGTATGGCATTGAAAGTTTCTGAGGGCAGCCACGATCCGATGATTCCTCTGAAGGCGGCCGTAATCATTGATATGCACACTAGCAGCAACAACAGGACTACTATTGCCTCGGCTACATCAACCAGACTCCAGGGCACCCGCCACAGTGACTTGCGTTGCGTCCGGCCCGCCAGCCAGGTAATCACCACCATCGCCAGTATCGCTATCCCGCCGACCCCCATGGCAGCGTAGAAGGCCATCAGAGCGCCGACAATTTGGCAAAAGAGCACCTGCCGGCGCTGCCAGTCGGCGCGAAGCTCGGCTGCCTGGTGGGTGTGGCCTACCCGCTCGTATAGATCAGCCCGCGTGAGAGCGGCCAGCCATTGGTCCTGGTCGTCAAGCAGGGCGACCCGCTCCAGCAGGCTGTCCTCTTCAACCGACTGATCAGTATACAGGCGCATAAGCAGCAGATAGAGTTTGGTATGCTCTGTGTCGCGCTGCATAGCCCGCCGGAACATCTCACCGGCGTGCTCCTGGTAGCCAGACTTGGCGTAGATGATGGCCAGTCGACAGCTCGCCTCTGCCGAGGGCTGTGGTCCCAAGGCATTCTGCTCATACAGCGCAATCGCCGCCTGCTCGAGCCGGTGGGCGCTAACTGCCTCTATGTGAGCTTCATATCCAGAAGCAGCCAGACCAGCACTGAACCGGTAAAGTATGTCAGCGGGAAGGGTTGCCTGGACGGGCGACCGCAGCCACCGGTTAAAGGTGAAAGCAGAAGGGCCTTCGGCCAGAACTACCAACAGGCCTGTAAGCACAGCCAGCACCACGATAAGCACAATGCGGGCAATGCTGTTGCCCCACGGAGGAGCTGGTCTGAACTGAGTGGGCATCTGTGGGCGATCAGCCATTATGCACCTAACAACGCCGTTAGCAGCCTACATCGGCCCCAGTAGCCGTAAGAGAATCCGCTCAACTATCGACAGCAGCACAATCAAGATGAGCGGAGAAAAATCCACCGGCGAACCCCTCTGGTAAGGTGCCAGCGCGCGGCGAATCGGCTGCAGAAGAGGATCAGTTACACGATAGCAGAAGCTGCGCAACCCCAGCAGTGCCGGCGCCCGTGCCGAGATCGGTATCCAACTAAAGACAACCCGCGCCAGCAGGATGACATAAAACGCCATGAAGATGATGTGTACGAGCTGAGAGGTGAGCAACCGCTTTATATACCTCGTTGCCGGGAATAGGAAGTAAAGAAGGCTATTGGCCCAGTTGTTCCGAGCGGCGCGCCGCCGCCACAACTGCCTCGATAGCCGCACTACGCAGTCCACAACGCTCCAAAACGCGCAAGCCGGCCGCCGTAGTCCCTCCGGGCGAGGTGACCGCCTGCTTCAGGTCGGCTGGATGACGGCCCTCCAGTATCCACTGGGCGGTGCCCCGAGTGGTCTGTGCCGCCAGTTGCAGTGCCACCTCACGGGGCAATCCTGCTGCCACAGCGCCGTCGGCCAACGCCTCGACAAACAAAGCCACAAACGCCGGACCGCTTCCCGACAGACCAGTTACGGCGTCAAGCAGCTCCTCGTCAACATAAGCCACCGTGCCCACTGCGCCAAACAGCGCTTCAACAAAGGCCCGCTGCTCGGCGCTAACCTTCGTATCGGTGCTGTAGGCAGCCGCGCCCTCGCCGAGTGTACACAGAATGTTGGGCATCACCCGCACCAGGGCGACATCGGGACCACACAGTTCAGCAAGGCGGGCAAGTGGCACCCCAGCGGCAATAGAGATGACCAGTTGATCGCTGCTGAACTGCTCCTGAAGTGGGCTTAGTACGGAAGCAATGATTTGAGGCTTAACGGCCACTACAACGACTTGCGCCGATTCCACGACTTTCTGGTTGCTGTCAGCAGCCGCATGGCCCAGCAAGGTGGCGACAGCCTTCTGCCGCCCGGGGTCCGGGTCGTAGAAGGCAACCTGCTG
The DNA here is from genome assembly GCA_029821515.1 of Candidatus Zipacnadia bacterium. GTDB lineage: Bacteria > Armatimonadota > Zipacnadia > Zipacnadales > Zipacnadaceae > JALGTD01. The sequence continues at coordinate 3,083 of JALGTD010000097.1, forward strand.
GCCGGAGACGATCTCAGCATCAAGGGCACCCCGGATCAAACCAGTGCCCATATTGCCAGCGCCAATTAAGCCCATATTGTAGTCGTGCTCAGACATTAGGCATCCGTCCGAGAGCCTGGAATAGCGCGCTTACCAGATGCAACAGCCCACAACTAATACTGCAAGTCACTCAGCTCAGAGACAGAGACATAGTCCTCTTCAAAGCGGTCTTCGCCTCGGCGCGAGGGGTCCAAAATGAGCTTCTCGATGGGCATATCGAACGGCGAGCAGACATACACCCAGTTGCCGATCTTGCGCATATACCCATTGACGCCGTAAGTTACTCCACCCAGAAAATCACGGATCCGCCGTGCTTCCTCCCGCTCGACTCCCTCCAGGTTAATTACTACGGGGTTCTGGCGCTTGACCTCGTCGCCGACCGCAGTAGCTTCCTCCATAGTGCGGGGCTCAGCACGCACAATGGGGCAGCTTATGGCCTGGTGTTTTCCTGTCGAAGACCTACCCTGGGGGACAAAATCGCCCTCGCTGGGCTGTGAGACATCCTCGAAACGATCCAACTCATCGTAGCTGGCCTCCCCGGCATCCAATCCCAGCCACTCCATAGTATGAGCCAGCAGACCTCTGGCCACCGGTGATCCCTCCTTTAGTGTGATTGCTTGCTGTATTGAGTGCTGTGTTGTGTGCTTGGGCTCTTAGTCTATATTGATCTGTATTGTCACCGGCGAAAACCTATTTACAGGTGGGGACCAAACAAAGCCGTGCCCAGCCTGATAATCGTCGCTCCTTCTTCGATAGCCACCTCATAATCGCCGCTCATACCCATTGACAACTCACTCATCGCCTCCGCGGGTAGGCCGGAGCTGATTAGCTTATCGGCCAGGCGGCGCAGCGTCTGAAACTGCGGCCGGCTGTCTTCTGGATTATCGGTGTACGGAGGCATAGTCATCAGCCCCCGCAACTGCAGGTGATCAAGCGCTGTGACCTGCTCAGCCAACTCCGCCGCCTGCTCGGGAGCGATCCCGAACTTGCTCTCCTCTCCCGCAATATTTATCTCCAGAAGAACCTTCTGGACCTTGTCAATGCGCGCGGCTCGCTTGTTGATCTCTCGGGCCAGGCGAGCACTGTCAAGCGAATGTATCATCGTACAAATAGGCACCACATAGCGGACCTTGTTGCGCTGCAGATGACCGATGGCATGCCAGCAGATATCAGTGTAGCCCGCCTCATCTACCTCGCCCTTTTTGTCAAGCAGCTCCTGAACGTAGTTCTCTCCTACATCGCCAATGCCGGCCTGGACCGCCTCAATTATCTGCGGAACCGTGCGGGTCTTGCTCGCGGCCATCACAGTAACTTCCTGCACACCCCGACCTGCCCGCTGGCAAGCCTGCGCAACCTTTTGCTGTACCTGTGCAATATGCTGTTGGATTGTCTCCATCAATAACCCGGCGGCCTATCCGGTCGCCGTATCACTCTTGACCGATGGTCCATTCATCCCCCGAGGGTTCCTCGGGCTCCTCTTCCCGCTCGATAGCTCCCGGCGGCGGTGGAGGTGGGATAAACTCCTCCTCTACTTCCTCGAGTTCCTCGGCAGGTGGTTCTGCGAGTGCCTCAGCCGGCTCATTTACAGGCAAATCCGCCTCAGCAGGCGCAGCCTCCTCACCAGCATCTACTGCTTCAAACTCCTCAAGTGCCCCCATCCCGTAATCTTCAGCAGGCTCGCGACCGTAGTCGGTTTCTGCCACAGCGTCCCCGACACCGCCGAAGCTGTCACCTGACGCCTCAACCAGTAGCGCAGCCATCGCCGCCGGGGCAAGAGGTGGTTGCATCCCTGCAACCGGCTCAGGCACTTGTTGTACATCACCGGTCACGGCAGGCAACGGAGCGTGGCACATCAGGCAGGCTCCCCGTTGCGCATCATTGGCATACCCACAATTAGGGCAATACTTACTGGCCATTGTAATCGGCCTCTGTGATCCGAAGTTTATACCATATCAACGATATTCGCAGACCTTAGCAGTATAACTCTGGGACCGACCTGTGTCAAGGCAAACGGCAAGCCCATAACGCTCCCTATGGCTGCATGCTATGGCGATTTGTGCTATACTCTCTCTTGTTATGGCGCTTCATTGAGTCACGCGGGGCAACTGGAAGTCACACAGCTATTGGCTGCGCCAGCGGATTCGGAGGTCACAATGGGTAACATACAGCTCCGGCGGGCAATGTGGATAGGGCTAGGTGTGTTTGCTGTCCTGGCTTTGCTCTCACCGCGTTTGGCTGACCAGGATCCGGCTATCCACAACCTCTTCTTCCGGCTACGCGGTAGCCAAGCCGCTGACACAAGAATTGTGATAGTCGCGGTTGATGACCAGAGTCTGGCCCAGATTGGCCCCTGGCCGTGGTCGCCGGCTCGCCTCGCGGATATAGTGCAGAAACTCGACGAAGCCGGCGCTCGGGTCATTGGGCTTGATACCGCTACCCTCGCAGCTCAATGGGGTGGGCTGAATAGCAAAGCCGGTACGGACGCATTGGCTGAGGCCGTCCGGCACCACAAGAGAGTTGTTTTGCCGTCGGTAATACTGCCGGGCGACGTTGGCCAGGAGCCACACCCGACTGCCCAGCAGACATCGCGATTCTCTCCCGGAGAGGGGACTGTACCACGACCAGTTGGTCTCCAGGAGGCCAAGCTGCATACCCCGCCAGCTCAATTGGTCAAGGCCGCTGCTGGGCTGGGCACAATTAATGTGACGCCGGAAGCCGATGGTACCCTTCGCCGGATGCCCCTGGTCGTCTCGGACCAGGGCAGGATCTATCCCAGTTTCGCCGCCGAGGTAGCGCGTGTCTTTCTGGGCATTCCTCCTGGCCCCCAGCGCCTGGAGTTTTCCCCGAAGGCAGGACGCCTAAAGATGGGCGAGCTGATCATACCCACAGACAGCGCTGGAGAGATTCGCCTCAACTATCCACGCCGATATCCCAGCTATAAGGTGGTGCCTGCCGGGCAGCTCTTCGGGCTGTCGCCTGATGAATTGACCCAACAAGTCAGCTGGCCCCCAGATACCGAACTCCCCTTTCCCCACTGGTACCCGGTGTCGAGATAACTGCAGTCGCAGTAGACAACATCGTCAACAACCAGGTGTTTCAGCCCCTGCCCTGGTGGCTAGGCTTGCTGCTGACGGCAGCGGCCTGTCTGGGTATGGGATGGGCACTGGCCGGCCTGAAGGCCTGGTCGTGTTTGGCAACAGGGGCAGCGGTTGCTGTCAGCTACTTAGGGCTGGGACTGGTGCTGTTCACCCTCAAGGTGTTGCTACCTATGATCCTGCCCCTATTGGGCATTATCTTAGTGTCTCTTATGCTGGTAGCCAGAGCGGCAGCACTCAGCGAACAGGAACAGCATCGGGCCGAGGTGGAACTGCAAGCCCGAATCCACAGCCTCTCCCGCGTTGGGCAGTTGATCAGCTCCAGTCGGGATCGCGATCGGCTGCTCGATGGAATCCTTCATTGGATCGAAACTGAGCTGGAAGCCGAGGCTGCCTCGGTGATGGTCATTGACGAGAAGCACCGCCGCCTGCGCTTTCTGGCAGCCACCGGCGAGAAGGCCGACCAGATCAAGGATTTCACGGTTGAGTTGGGCCACGGTATCGCCGGTCAGGTCGCGGCGACCGGCGAAGCCCTGCTAATCAACGAGGCCGCCTCTGATCCCCGCCAGGCCCAGGATATTGCCCAGGCGGTGGACTTCCCGGTCAACTCAGTGTTGGCAGTCCCCATGAACCTACACGGCGAGGTCGTCGGCGTTGTCGAAGCACTAAACAAGCAAGGCGCAACCGCGTTCACCGAGGACGACGCCGGGCTGCTGGCAGTCATCGCCCAGCAGGCGGCAATGTTCCTGGACAGCGCCCAGTTGTACGCAGAACTCCAGCAGCGTGTTGACTTTGCTAATGCCGAATTGCGGGAGGTCAATGCGCGACTCAACGATGAAAAAGCACGCGTTGAGACGTTGGTTGAGCAAATGGTCTCCGGGGTGGTGGCCACCGATGCTCGCGACCGGGTTGCCCTGATCAACAACGCTGCCCAAAAGATGCTGCAGCTTGCTGAAGCAGCCACGCTCGGCGAACCAATCCTGGCAGTCGTTGACGACAACCGCATAGCCGACCTCTTTGCCCGCCCGTTGTCCATTGAATCAGGAGTGCACATCGAGCAGATGGAGCTGCCGGCGGGCAGTGGCAGAATAGTCCGCTTGCACCTGGCACTGGTCGAAGATCAGCACCAGCACCTGGGCAAGTGTCTGGTGATGACCGACGTGACCCACTTTGTCGAGCTGAATCGGATGCGCACTGACCTTATTTCGTTCGTCTCCCACGAGCTGCAGAACCCGCTGAGTGCGCTGGATGGCTTTATCACTCTACTGGCCACTGACGCTACCCACCTGAGCGCAGAGAACAACTCATATATCCAGCAAATTGATCGCCTGGCCAAGCGAATGCAGTACCTGGTGGCCGACTTTCTGAATATATCTCGCATCGAAGCAGACCGACCACTATTCATAGCATGGGAGACAATTGATAGCAACAGACTCCAGCGCCTGACCGGCAACATTATAGAACTGCAGCGGCGCGACGCACCCAGCCATAACTTGATAACTGACATACCCGACGAGTTGCCACCCCTCCGCGCCGACCGGCATAAACTGGAAGAGATTCTGACTAATCTTATCAGCAATGCCATCAAGTTCTCGCCTCGGGGCGGGACCATTCAGGTGGCCGCACGAGCTGAGGACGACTTCGTTAAAATCTCAGTCAGCGACGAGGGAATTGGCATATCTGACCAGCAGATGCCTCACCTGTTCCAGCGATTCCGTCGACTGCACGAAGCGGAACAGAAGAGGGTCAGTGGCACAGGAGTGGGGCTGTTTTTGTGCAAGCATCTCGTCGAAGCCCACGGGGGAACCATTGAGGTGCAGAGCGAGCCGGGTGCAGGCTCGACCTTTAGCTTTACTATTCCCATAGCAGGCGCCGACCAACAAGGGCAGGCCGAAGATGCGTCCTGATATGGAGTTGCATCTGGGCGATATAGTCCAGTTGAAAAAGCCGCATGCCTGCGGTGGCAACCAGTGGGAAGTGATCCGACTGGGCGCCGACATTCGCGCGCGGTGCTGCCAGTGTGGTCGGGTCATGATGATACCTCGGCGCCGCTTTGCACGACTGATCCGTACCCGGCGGCCGCGAGGCCCGCTTTCAGAGGACCGGCAGTAAGTCGCCGCGCCACCAGCAGCTATCCGTTACCATCCATAGCGATTTCGCCAACAAGGGAAAATAATGAACAATGAAATACTCATCATAGGTTCGCTGGCGCTGGACACAGTTGAAACCCCGTTTGGCCACGCCGAAGAGGCTCTGGGTGGCGCAGGCTTATACGCAGCAACCGCGGCCAGTTTGTTTGCTCCCGTCCACCTGGTGGGTATAATCGGCGATGACTTTCCCCAGCAAGCGCTCGACGAGCTGGCCGAACGAGGCGTCGCACTCGAGGGTGTCCAATGCGTGGAAGGAGGGCGCTCGTTTCGGTGGTCGGGACGCTACGAATACGATATGAACGGAGCCGAAACCTTAGACACGCAGCTCAACGTTTTCGCCGATTTCAATCCACTTGTGCCTGAGCCGGCCTGCCGCTGTGGTTATGTATTTCTGGCTAACATTCTGCCCTCTCTCCAGTTGAAGGTCCTTGACCAGATGCAACAGCCGCGCCTGACTATCTGTGATACTATGAACTTCTGGATTGAGCAAGCCCGTGACGAAGTGCTGGAGGTACTGCGCCGGGTGGATGTAGCAACAATGAACGATGCTGAGCTGCGCCAACTGACCGGCGAGCCGAATCTGGCTAAAGCAGCCACTGAGGTGTTGGCGATGGGGCCGCAGTATCTTATCATCAAAAAGGGCGAGTACGGAGCTTCGCTGGTCTCAGCAGAGGGGCATTTTGCCCTGCCCTGCTACCCGCTGCCGACAGTGGTAGACCCCACCGGTGCCGGCGACAGCTTCGCCGGAGGCTTCATCGGCTTTCTGGCCTGGGCCGGAGAAACCAGCGAACAGCAGCTTCGGCAGGCGTTGGCTATCGGGACCGTGACGGCCTCGGCGTGTGTGGAGGATTTCTCCATCAACGGGCTGCGCAGACTTACCGTGGATGATCTGTACAGCCGCTACCAGGCCCTCCGCGAAATGGTCAGATTTGAAGGAATATCCCCACAAGCCAGCCTGCCAACCTGAGACGGAGGTTATCCCAGTATGCCCGATATCATTTGCCTTGGTGAACCGATTGTTGACATGGTGTGCACCCAACCAGCGAACAATCTGGTGGTGGCCTCAAATTTCGACAAGCTGGCCGGAGGCGCCCCGCTGAATGTTGCGGCCGCAGCCGCCCGCCTCGGCGCAAGCTCCGGGGTCATCTGCAAGGCGGGAGGTGACCACTTCGGTGACTTTATGCGCCTGAATCTGGAAGTCTGTGAGGTAGATACTGAGCACTTCCTTCAGGACCCGGAATACGCCACCCAACTCGCCTTCGTCGCAGTTGATGAGCAAGGCATTCCCGACTTTAGCTTCCATGTTAAGCGGAGCGCCGATATGATGCTGAGCTCCTCGGAGCTAGACTGGTCGTATATCAACACCGCCGAAATCTTCCACTTTGGTACCATCACACTGATAAATACGCCCGTGCGGAAGGCAACCCT
>JALGTD010000098.1 GCA_029821515.1 Candidatus Zipacnadia bacterium
TCAACTTGACAGTGCCCTGCAGCAGGGCGTAAAATCACAACCAAGCTGCGAGACTCTCGCAGGCTCCCAAAGGTTTATTGATATGCGCCCGGCATGGCTAGAGATAGACCTAACTGCGATTGCAGATAACATCCAGCGCCTGCTTGCTAAGCTTGGTCATCAGCGCAAGTTAATTGCGGTGATCAAGGATGATGCGTACGGACATGGGGCGGCCACTGTTGCCCGGGTGGTCTATGAGCGGGGGGCGCAGATGCTAGCTGTGTCCCTGATTGAAGAGGCTGTTGAGGTGGAGTCGGTCTGCCCTGGCGCCGAGATTCTGATCCTGGGCCTGGTGCCGCTGGAGGCACTACCCGCAGCCATTGAGTACGGGTTTCATATGCCGTTGGATAGTGTGGATAGGGCTGAGGCGATTTCGCAAGCTGCTTCTAAGCAGGGCATAGCGGCGAAGGTCCACCTCAAGATAGACACGGGTATGCACCGGATAGGGGTGCCCAGCGACGAGGTGGGGGAGTTGTGCCGTAGGGTAAAGAATTTGCCCAATCTGGATATTCGCGGGATCTTCACCCACTTTGCCAGTGCCCCCGATGATCCGCTTTTTACTACTCAGCAGTTTGAGAGATTTCAGCAGGCCTGCCGCGAAGCTGAGGGTGTCCTGGACCAGCGCCTGCTGCTGAAGCATTGTGCCAACAGTGCCGCCACCGTGCGCTACCCGGAGATGTGGCTGGACGCTGTCCGGCCAGGTGTTCTGTTGTACGGTATCCCCCGAAATCGTGGCGGGCAGTACCTGCCCACTATGGAGCAGGCGCTGTCTATGAAGGCCAGGATCGCCTCTATAAGGACTCTTCCGGACGGAGAAAAGCTGGGCTACGGGCGAACCTGGCAGGCCCAGCGCGATAGCCGCATAGCCCAGGTCCCGCTGGGCTACGGTGATGGCTACGATCGTCACCTTTCCAACAAAGGTGAGCTACTTCTACGCGGCCAGCGCGTGCCCGTGGTCGGTTCCGTCTGCATGGACTCGACATTCATTGATGTCACCGCCATACCGGATGCGAAGGTGGGCGAGGAGGTCGTGTTGGTTGGCAGTCAGGGCGATGAGTCGGTCACGATTGCTGAGATTGCCGAGCACTGTGGAACGGTGGTGCAGGAAGTTCCGGTGCGAATGAATGTGCGGCTGCCCCGCGTCTACACCTGCCAGCCGGGCGACGAGCGTGTAGCGCATCTGGCTGATAGATATAGGAGCGCGATTAGCAATGCCTCGGCATGATTTGGTTACAGTACGCGTCCCCGCCACCACCGCTAACCTCGGGCCTGGATTTGACTGCCTGGGCCTGGCTCTGGACGTCCATAATACCGTCGAGCTGTCCCTGGCTGTTGCAACTACAGTAGAGATTACCGGCGAAGGTCAGGGGCAATTGTCACTGGGCCCGAATAATCTGGTGCTGCAGGCGGCAGATCGCCTCGCAGAACAAGTGGAATCCGAGGTGCCCGGATGGCATCTGCGCCAGCACAATGAAATCCCCCTGGCCCGCGGCTTGGGCAGCAGCAGTGCGGCAATTGTCGGTGGGTTGGTCGCTGCCAATGAGTTGCTGCAGGCCAGCTTCGACCGCCAGCAGCTTCTGGAAATCGCTGCTGAGATGGAAGGTCACCCCGACAATGTCGGACCGGCACTTTACGGCGGCCTGACCGCCTGCTATGTGGAGGTAGGGGATGTTCACTGCATCAGGTTGGATGCGCCCAGCGAGCTGGATATCGGTGTAGTCATTCCCCACTTTGAGGTCAGTACCCGGCAGGCCCGGGAAGTATTGCCTGAGCAGGTTTCCTTTGATGATGCAGTTTTCAACCTTAGCCGGACGGCAGGCACACTGGCGGCGTTGGTGACCGGTCGCTGGGAGGTTCTGTCTGCCGTGATGAAAGACCGCCTCCACCAGCCTGCTCGTGCCCCGCTCATTCCTGGTATGGAAGAGGTGATTGCGGCCGCTGAAGAAGCGGGCGCCCACGGTGCTGCGCTCAGCGGCTCCGGCCCGACGATAGTGGCCTTTGCCACCGAGCGGCAGGATGCAATTCTAGAGGCGATGGTCAAGACCTTCGGCAACTTCAACGTACAAGCGACGGCCTTCTGGACGAAGGCCAACAACCAGGGCGCAGTGCTCGTAGACGAAGAGGTGTCGCAGTGAGTCAACTGAGTTGCGAGGAGATCTCTGCGGCGGTAGCGGCCCGTGCCGAGCAGGCCCGTGCCTGGCTGATGCAGATGATCAGCTACCCCAGCACGCAGGGCAACGAGACCGAGTGCCAGGCCTACATTAAAAGCGTCTTCGAGGATATTGGCTTTCCCGCTGAATACCGCGAAATTCCCGACGAGCTGGTGGACGACCCGGAGTATAGCCACAGTGAGGATGAGCAGCCCTATGCCGGACGCTATAATCTGGTAGCGCGGCGCGCCGGCAGTGGGGGAGGGCATTCGCTGATCGTGCAGGCCCACGCGGACGTAGTACCCGCTGCGGACTGGCTGGACGCTTATCAACCGAAGTTTGACGGCGAGTATGTCATTGGGCGTGGGGCGATGGACGACAAGGGCCAGATCGCTATGATTTTGATGGCGCTGGCCGCCTTGGGCGATCTGGGCGTGAAGTTATCTGGTGACCTGGAAGTGCAGATAGTTATTGAGGAGGAAGTCGGCGGCAATGGGGCGTTGGCCCTGATTCGCCAGGGCTGCCAGGCCGACGGGGTAGTGGTGCTGGAGGCCAGCAATCTGGATGTCTTCCCGGCCAATCGGGGTGCTATCTGGTTCCGGGCGAAGACCACCGGCACGCCTACGCATATGGGCAACCGTCACGAGGCCGAAAACGCTATCGAAAAGATGATGGAAGCCATCAAATGGATGTTGGTCTACGAGAAGGAGCTAATCGCCGCCAGCGCTGGCTATCCGCTATTTGAGCGTTATGAGGCACCGGTGCAATTGTGTCTGGGAACAATTTGTACCGAAGGTTGGCCGTCAATGGTGGCAGGCGAGTGTGTGATGGAGGGCGGCGTGGGCTTTCTGCCCAACAAAAAAATGGCTGATGTCAAGCAGGAATTGTACGAGGCGGTGATGCGCAGCGATGACCAGTGGTTGCGGGAGCACTTTGAGTTGACCTTCCCTCGGCTGCATAATGACGCCTATGAGATTGCCCCTGACCATCCACTGGTGACCACTGTGCATCAGGCAGCCTGCGACTGCGGCATAGACTCCGAGGTCTACGGCTGGAATGTGAGCTGCGATGCCCGTCTTTACGCCAGGCTGGCGAACTTGCCCACAGTAGTCTACGGCGCTTCGGATATTAGCCAGGCCCACTCCGACGGTGAGAAGGTCCTCTGGCAGGAAGTAGTAGAGGGCGCGGAGGGCCTCACCAATGCCGTAATCAACTGGTGCGGCCAGGCGTGAGGTAGGCGGAAGCGAATGTGAGCAATAGTGCATCCTTGCCTCTGCAGCAACTACTAACGTGAGTTGGAGCGTAAAGATGACTGATCGCGAAAGAATATTGAGGACATTTGCGAGAGAGCCAAGGGATAAGTTAGTCTGGCAGCCGAGGATTTATTACTGGTACAATGGTCGTCAGGCGGAGGGAACAATGCCGGAAAAGTATCGCGGCAAGTCTATGTTAGATATTTACGATGACTTGCGCGCCTCGCCCCGTTATTCCCCCGAAGTGTTAGGGATCTCGATATTCCGAACAGAATTGGACAAGCAAGTGCAGCTTTCTGTGGCAGACCAGGGTGAAGAGATCGAAACTGTCTACCAGACTCCGGTCGGCTCGCTGCACGAGGTGGTGAGGAAGGGAACAATGGGCTCCGGGGGATATCATACTGAGTATCCGGTAAAGAGTCCCGAAGATATGGAGGTTATGAAATATATCCTGGAGCATACCCAGTTTAATTTCGACGAGGATGCCTTCAAACGAGCTGAGGCGATTTTCGGGGCGCGCGGAGTCACCCAACAATATTATCCCCGAGCGCCGTACCAGAGACTGATCATAAGTTATATGGGTTTGCAGAATACAACTTATGCGCTGAACGATCACCTGTATGAAACAGAAGAATTTATGACAGCCATTGCAGCATGGGATGATAAGATGTATGAAGTCATCTTGGATTGTCCGGTAGAAATCCTGAATTTTGGCGAGAACATTGACGCTAACATTGACTCCCCAAGGGTGTTTGAAAAGTACCTCATTCCGTACTATCGCCGGAGGGTAGCTCAACTCCACCAGGCAGGCAAATTTTGCCATATTCATATGGACGGTTCGCTCAAGACGCTACTGCCGCTGATAAACGAAGCAGGATTTGATGGAATTGAGGCGGCTACCCCCTTGCCACAAGGGGATGTAACTCTGGAGGAGCTGAAAGCTGCGCTGGGCGATACGATACTACTGGATGGTATCCCGGCTATCCTGTTTTTGCCCCAGTATTCGGAGCGTGAGCTGTTGGATTTTGCCACCAGAGTGCTGGAGCTATTTGCGCCTAATTTGATTCTCGGTGTATCTGATGAATTGCCTCCGCCTGCTGATATTGAGAAGGTAGAATTAGTAACTGAGTTGGTGGAAGATTATGCACTATGAGAGAATCTATTGGCAGGTTGCTACTGCTGGGTGCTGGAGATAGAGATTGACTCTGAGGCTGGTCAAAGGAACACTGTGTGGGAAATCTTAGAGGGGCAAGGTGTTTGAGTTACGAAGGGGTAAAATGGCATTGTGAGTGTATTGGCTTTACTCAAGAGTCTATTCAGGAGTAATGGAGGTGGGGAACCATGGTGGGTGATTCCCGGCAGCGTTGTCCCCGCTGTGACCGGGTGTTGGTTGACGGGCCGGACGGTCCTCGTTGTCTGTACTGTGGCTATGACTTCTCCATCTCCCCAGAGCAGCTTGACGAGGGCGATTACTTCACCGCCAGCGAGATGGCGGTGTTGGGGCTGTTGGCGGGATTGGAGATGGGCATTGCTCTGGGAGTGATGGCAGATGACTCCATTACCTCTCCCGTGACAGTCTATGGTTTATTGGGGGCTGCAGTGGGTGGCTTGTTTGGCGGCTGGCTGGGAGGGCGGCTGGCCGAGCAGTGGCGCAGCAAGTTTCGACTGTTGTTGCTGGCAGCCTGTGCGGCGGGGCTGGTAGTTTTGGTCGCAGCCTTCGCTGGCTGGGGTGGTATTGACACTGTTATTGGAGGGAGTGTTGCTTTGACAGTATTGATATACTTGATTTCCCAGCGTGCTGCTGCCCAGAGAGTTGACGGAGGAGAGGTTGGGGAGGACCGCGAATAGTTGTATGAACCAATGTCCTGTCCAGAAGACCAAACTGCAAGGCAATCTGCTGGAGTGATAATTGATGAGTGTCAAAGAACGCGTCACTGATTTTGCTAAGAAAGTAACTGAAGCGGCTGTGGTATTGAGGAATACTTCGGGCCAGCAGCGCGACGAACTACTGGCCCGTATGGCCGAGCTGCTGCGGGCGCGTAAGTCCAAGATAACCCGGATGAATGCCGTGGATATGGAGCGGAGCCAGGAGAAAGGCCTCTCTTCGGCGATGCTCGACCGCCTGCTGCTGAATGATGAGCGCATTGAGAAGATGGCCGCTGCCCTCGAAGAGATTATTGAATTGTCCGATCCCCTGGCGCAGATAACCGAGGAGTGGACACGGCCCAATGGCCTGCTCATTCAGAAGGTGCCGGTGCCGCTCGGTGTAGTGGGCATCATCTATGAATCGCGCCCCAACGTGACGGTGGATGCCGCTGGCCTGTGCGTCAAAGCAGGTAACGGTGTACTGCTGCGCGGTGGGTCTGAAGCCATCAATTCCAACATTGGACTGGTTGAGGTCCTCCAGGAAGCCTGCCGCGATGCGGGGCTACCGGAAAGCTGCATTGAGATTATTGATTTCACCGATCGCGCGGCTGTCCGCGAGATGGCCCGGCTGGACGAGTATTTGAACCTGATCGTGCCCCGGGGCGGCCATGACCTCATTCGCGCCGTCACCGAGAATGCTACTGTGCCCGTGCTCAAGCATGATCGTGGTATGACGCAGATATATGTGGACGAAAGCTGCGATGTAGATATGGCCGTTACGCTGGT
>JALGTD010000099.1 GCA_029821515.1 Candidatus Zipacnadia bacterium
GGTAATCTATCCTGGAATGCAGAAGTGGCTTGACGCCGGTGTGGATATTGTCAGGGTCATGGCCGACGAAACTCACAAGCGGGGCCTGGAGGCCTTCTGGGAATACCGGCTGAATGGTGCCGACCGCGAAGCGGACCTGAGCACGATGGCCCGTCTGCCCATGAAGGAGCAGCATCCCGATTGGATCCTCAAGGACAGTTGGTGGGGGGGAGGGCTGTGGAACTTCGCGGTGCCCGAAGTGCAAGACTACAAGGTTGCCATCTTCCGCGAGGTGGCCGAGAACTACGATTATGACGGGATTAGTGTTGATTTCGGGCGGCATCCGCCCGCTTTGCCCATCGGCGAACAGTGGGCGCACCACGAGGCCATGACGAACTTCATCAGGAAGGTTCGTCTGATGCTGCAGGAGGTGGCCGAAAAACGGGGCCGGCCGTTCCTATTGGCGGTTCGAGTTGGGGCCAGCCCAGCGGGTTGTCACTACGACGGCCTGGACGTCGAGACCTGGGTGCGCCAGAATCTGGTGGACATCATCATCATTGGTGTGCGTTCCACCAAAGTAGAAATCGGCGACTTCCGTAGTATTACCGAAGGAACATACGTAAAGGTCTATCCCTGTATTGACGACATTCACTCGCCCGGTGGTTACCATCATCCCCCAATTGAGTTTTTCCGCGGTCTGGCTATTAACTGGTGGAAGCAGGGTGCTGATAGCATAGTAACCTTCAATTTCTCTAATGAATCAGCAGCTATGGCCCCGACCATCGGCATGTCCGCCTTTGCTCCCCATCAGCAGGCCTATCATGAGATCGGCGACCCTGAGCTCATCCGCTTCAAGGATAAGATGTTTGTTATTGGACGGCGCTATGGTGCAGGTTGGGACAAGCTCCCGTCTGGTTGGGGCACGCTCCCCGACGCCACCAAACACATCTGGGATTTCTATCAGAATATGAACCACGAAGCCTCTCTGCCCGTCGCCTTGCCCGCCAACGGCTATCCGGTGATCGAATCGCTTTACGTAGGCGACGACATCGCGGGGAACAGTGAGCGCGTTGAGAGCGTCGAACTCCGTACGCTTCTGTCCGGCGCGGCGGCTGAGGATGTAGTCGAGGTCAAGCTGAACGGGATCTTGCTCACGGCGCCGACGATGCAGGACGATGGCTGGCGGATCTTCACCCTCAGGCCCCGGTATTTTGCTGTCGGTGAAAACCTGGTCAGCGCACGGGCAGCAGCGGCGCAAGGCCCGATCACCATTGAGAAGCTGGAGGTGCACGTTAACTACAAGGACTAGCAGAGCCAGGCTACCCAGTGCTGAGCAGTTGAGGCGGATGTACGAGACGATGGTGCTTATCCGCAGGTTCGAGGAGCGGGTTAACACGCCGCGTCCGGGCTGAAAGCGAATACTCGTCCGAGGCGTAATGCACATGATGCTTACAACACTTGACGAAGGAGACTAGCCATGGCAAAGCCAGCAGGCCGTTTGCAGCGCAAGTACCGAGTGATGTGGAACGACGATGGGGGCATACAAGGTCATTACTATCCCCCCCTTACCGCTGAACGCTACCGGCAGATCCACCTGGGTTATCACGACGGCTCCCCGGTGGACTGCTATCTGTTCCCCATTTGCTACAGCGGCTACACCACCACCTATCCCACCAGGGCCCGGGGCTTCGCCTTCATTGTGGATCGCCTCAAGCAGGTTGAGACCGTCGGTGCATACAAGGGCCTGCACCAGTATCACTTCGCCGAGAACGTTCGCCGGTTGTTTGAGCAGGGCCATGATCCCACCGAGCTGCTCCTGCAAGAATCCCGGCGGTTGGGCATTGACTTCTGGCTGCACCTGCGCATGAACGACTGGCACCACTGGGGTGGCCACGAGGAGGACCCCGATCGCCCCGGCTTGCCCACCGGGCTGAATCTGTTCAGCAGTCCCTTCTACGAGGCCCACCCCGAGTACTTGATCGGCGCCGACGGCATCGCCGGCTACACGGGTGAGCATCCCCCGACAGCGATGCGCTGGTTCCAGGACTTCGCTCACCAGGAAGTCCGCCAGGTGCGTCTGGAGGTGATGGTGGAGGCCTGTGAACGCTACGATGTGGATGGTTTCCAGTATGACTTTATGCGCATTCCCGGCTACTTCAAGATCGGTCAGGAGGAGGCTAACGCCCACCTCATGACCGACCTAATCCGGGAAAGCCGGGCCGAGCTGGATCGCATCGGGGAGCAGCGGGGCAAGTACCTGGGCTTTTCTGTGCGTGTGCCCAGCACCATCGCCGGGGCCCAGGCAATTGGCCTGGACGTGCCGACCTGGATCAAGGAGGGCCTGGTGGATATTGTGGTACCTTCGTGTTTCTTCTGCACCGACTTCGGCGCGGACATGCAGGAGTGGGTGGAACTGACCCAGGATACGCCCGTCCGGATCTACCCGGGTTTGGAGGAGGCCTACTGGGCCGGCTACGTGCGGGGGGCGAACGTGGACTTCCTGGACTATGGTCAGGGGCCCAAGCGCCTGCTGCTGTCCGACGAGATTATCAACGGCATTGCCGCTAACCACTGGGCCAGCGGCGTCGATGGCCTCTACGTCTTCAACTGGGCATGCAAGACCTGGGAAGGCAATCGGCTCAACCTTGACAATATGGGTGATCCGCTGCGGGTGAAGTATCGCGACAAGCTGTACCCCCTCACGCGACGCGACGGCCAGTACGCGTACTGCGACCTCCAGGTTGGCCCCTTGCCCGCACAGCTCAGCGCCGAGCCGCTGGCCATGCAGATGCGCATCGCCGACGATTTGGCCGAAGCCGCCGCACGCCTGGAGAGCTGCGAACTGTGGGTGCATCTGGTGAACATGAGCGTCGAGGACTCCATCGAGGTCAAGGTCAACGGGCACGTCCTGGAATGCGGCAATCCCCTGGAGCCGGGGACAATGCAGGTCCCCGTCTGGCTGCAGTATCCGCTGGCGCCGGAGCAGGTACGCCAGGGCTACAACGAGATATCATTGCGCGTGGTATCGCGGGACCTGCCTCGTGGACTGCAGGAGAATATGCCCATCGAGGTAGCGGACGTAGAGCTGGAGATCCGCTATTACTTCCCGAATGGCAAAGGCCGCGAGCCGCGGGGATACCGACCCAGGACCTAGCCGCCTGTCGGAGAGCCTCCTCAGATGCGGCAAAATATGTTATGAAGAGTATAAGTCGGATCAGCAACTGCTTTTGCCGACTGATTTAAACAATTAGCTGGAAGAGGGCCATCTGGCTTACTTCATTCGCAACTTCCTATTCAGTTGTGGGTGGCAGGTCCGAAGGCTCCAGGAAGGGGCCCCGGATCCAGGGAATGCTGCCGCCAGATACTATAGCCGGTAACCTCCGGCACGATATCCGGCGTACGCACATACAGCCAGTCTCTGCTGTCAGCCACTTCATTGCCAAAAGCCAGGCCGTAGCTGCTTATCCTAATGGGCAGCCGTGACGATATCTTTTTCAGGCGGCTCTCGCCTTTGTCTGTGTCCCAGGTGAGCAAGCAGATATCAGCGACATCCCTATCAGGTCCCACTAATCGCTCTGCCATCAGCTCCGAAGTCATCGTCAGGTACAGTGCCGACTCGGGCGCTCCCGCCCGGTTCCATATCTGACAGGCGATCTCCAGAGCAGAGCCATGAGGCTGAAAATCTCGAACTGTCAGTTGTATTAGTTAGTCTTCTGCCATAAGGTCGGAGCAGGACGCCTCATAAACTTCGTCTACATTGTGCTGCACGTCGTCAGGGAGCGTATAATCGTGCGCAGCAACCATTTGCTGCGCCCTGGCACCAACAGCAGCAATTAGCTCGGCGCGGTCATCATATTTGTAGACCAACTCGGGAATAAGATAAAGCTCACGGAATTGGAGGGTAGTTGGATGGATGAGGTAGTCACCTGCGTCCACGCCCTCCTGGATAGTCTGGAGGATAGCACCCGGCGTGGCGCGGAACTCACGCCCAGCGGTGAACCTGGCAAAGTGTTGCACCAGGTCGGCAGCAATCACCGCCCCAGCCGCTGAAAACCCATCGTCATACCATCCAATTCCCAGAAATGTCCTGGCGCCATTGAGCAGGTCCAGCGCTATCTCAAAGCCAGTGCGCAGGGCAATCTGCACACTGTCGAACCCCGCCAGCTTGATTGAAGCGCCCATAGTTTCACCCAGAAAATAGCGAATAACCTGGCTGGTGAGCAGCTCATAGAGGGCCGTCTCGGGGAACAAAGATGTGGTATCCGCACTGCGCAGATTGAATAAAAACCCGCCAAACGAACAGTAGCCAGGGATCCGGGGATCAATCAACTGGGGAGTGATGTAAGCGGCCAGTGCCTCAGCCATGCCCTGGACATAGCAGGCCGGCACAGTAATCGGGGCAGTAGCCCCGGGCATAGGCACAGCACCACCTCCAACGACCATATTAGTCAACTGGTCCGCACGGCCGCGGCGATGGAAAATCATCCGCAGGGCCTCGACATTGAGCCGCAGCGGGCTGATAGGTATCTCCATACAACAGTGAGGCGCCGGCCGGCCGGCCGCTTCCCCAAGTCGGCACATCCACTCCGCATCTTTTTCACTGGCTACCGGGGCCCATCCCCCGATCTCGCGACTGTTCTCAATGCAGGTTTTGAATGTAGTAACCTGACGGATAGGAGCAGGCACCGTTTGCAGATGAATCGGCGAGGGCCCGTAGCACTCGTATGCGTCTAACAGCTCCACGGAAAAGCGCAAGTCCTCAAGAGTCGCCAGCCGATAATCATCCGTCTCGGCATCATAATAGTACTGGCCCATATAAGGCCCAGTCATCCGGATGCGCTCGTCCTTGCGGTTGTAAGAATACTCCAGATTGTCCTGCTTTATTACGGCAATCCATTCTTCAACAAGCGGGCGAGTGTAACAAACCCGGTCGCCCTTGATTGTTATACCTGGCAAGCTGCCCAAGTAGTCGCGGATCTCATCGTCCGCGACCTCTACTCCTATCTCCTCCAGCACTTGCAGCGTCTCGTCGTATATCTGCGCCAACTGAATTTCGGTGAAGCCACCCTCAAGACCAAAAGTAACCATTACTTCATCTCTTCCCAGCTTATCCATAGCTGTAAGTTTTGAACTTGATATCTGTGATCGTCTCAGTTGCATCGTCAATGTCCATAGTAATGCGTATTAAATCGCCGCATACCGGACTGCCAACCTCACCAACGCCGTCGGGGTCTGCGATTTCCCCTATATTGCGAGAATTGCAGGAATGCTCGCGCACCTTTTCAGTATACACCACCATCATAAATATTCCTTCTTGTACAACCAATCGTCAAGCGTAGTAGCATACACAACTCAGTAACAAATCAGTTCTGTCATACAGAAGTTAATTTGTTCTCGCAAGTGCGCACGTGAACTGATGGTGGCCTACCAAATCGGACTGGAATCGGCCCGGTGTATGGGGCCAGCGGTACTGACTGAATAAGGCTATGTTGCGCATATGATCGCCCTCCTGGGCGAGGTGTCGCCGCCTTGGCGCAGCGGCACTGGCATTAGCACAAGCATCAAGGTAGATACCAAGTGAAAGCTGCACAAAGTTCGCTTTGGTGAAGGAATCCCTGGGGGTGGGGTGGAATCGGGGCTCGCCAATAGGCAGTGACCGCCTGTTGTACTGGCCGTAAGGCGACTACAATTATCCGTGTGGGTTGACGCGGGCTGAGCTTTCTGCTATTCTGTGCATACTGTAACAAGTGCTGAGTTGACGGTGCAGTCACTGCCTGCCCAGGTTGCTTGTAGCGAGGAGCTCAAGGGCAAGCTGCAGGCGGCGGCATCTGTGCATATAGCAAGGAGCCACCGTCACCAGCCAATCCTGACCCATAACTGTGCCCGGCGGCCCTTAGGTAATGGCCGTACGGGCCGGTGCGGTTCGCTTAGTCCTTCTCCTCGCTCCCGCGAACCGTCTGGACGGAGGTAAGACTTGTGGCTTTAGCAACGATGAAAGACCTGTTGGAGGCCGGGGTCCACTTCGGGCATCCCACCCGACACTGGCATCCCAAGATGCGTGGATCTACATTATCGATCTGCATCAGACTCTGCGCGCCCTGGAAGAGTCCCACGAATTCTTGCGAGGGGTGGCAGAAGAGGGCGGCACGGTGCTATTTGTCGGCACCAAGCGTCAAGCGCAGGACACCATCCAGGAACAGGCCGACCGCTGCGGGATGCCCTACGTGAATAACCGCTGGCTGGGGGGGATGATGACTAATTTCCAGACCATCCGCCAGCGGGTCAGGCATATGGAAGGGCTGATTGCCGCCGAGGAAGCCGGTGAGTGGCGCCGCCTGTCTAAGAAAGAAGCTCTGTCGCTGCGCCGGAAGAAGGAAAAGCTGCTGCACAGCCTCGGTGGCATCCGTGCGATGTCCGAGCTGCCCGATGTGGTATTTATTATTGATATAGCCTGCGAAGACCTCGCGGTTCGCGAGGCAGTTAAGCTGGGTATCCCCACAGTGGCGCTTGTTGACACTAATTGTGACCCCGAGCCGATTGATTACATAATTCCCGGCAATGACGATGCTATTCGCGCCATTCGGTTGGTTACTACTAAGGTAGCTGACGCGGTGATTGAGGGTCGTGGGGGCTACGAAGCCAAAATTGCTGAAGAAGACGCGATGGCGGCCGAGGCACTCGCGGAGGAAGAGGTTATCCCTTATCAGCCCGAAGAGTTGTTCATTGACGAAGAAGACTTGCTGGAGGAGCAATTTACTGTTCCCTCGGTAGATGAAGTAGATCAAGAGTAGTACAAATTGCGCTACACTATGCTACCAATAATAGCTATCAGGAGGATCTGTTGATGGGAGTTTCCACTGTTGATGTCAAGAAGCTGCGAGAGGAGACCGGCGCCGGAATAATGGATTGCAAGGAGGCTCTTGTTGAAGCCGAAGGCGACTTCGAGGAGGCTATCGCAATATTGCGCAAAAAGGGCATACAGGTCGCGGCCCAGCGCGAAATGAAGGCGGCGGCCGAAGGGATGGTGTGGTCGTATGTGCATGCTGGGGAGAGAATCGGCGTACTGGTGGAAGTCAACTGTGAGACCGACTTCGTTGCCCGTACTGAGGCCTTCCGTGATTTTGTCAAGAATGTTACTATGCAGATTGCTGCGATGCAGCCCAAATGGGTCTTACCCGATGACGTCCCTGCAGAGGCGGTCGCCCGCGAGCGAGAGATCCTGACCGAACAGGCTGTAGCGGAAGGCAAACCCGAGCACATTGTTGAGCAGATGGTCGAAGGCCGGCTGGGCAAGTTCTATGCCCAGAATTGCCTGCTGAATCAGCCTTATATCCGTGATGATAGTATGACCATCCAGGACTTGTTAAACGATCTGCTGGCCACAACTGGCGAGAAGATCATCGTGCGGCGTTTCGTGCGATACCAGGTCGGGGAGGATCTGTAGTGAACGACGTCAGCCAGCGTCAGACTCAGTTCCGGCGGGTATTGATAAAGCTCAGTGGCCAATCGTTCAGCGGCAGCCGTGGCTATGGGATTGACTGGATGGTAGCTGAAAGTATTGCTCAGGAGATTGCCCGCTGTGTGGACGAGGGCCGGGAGGTTGCTGTTGTGGTGGGCGCTGGGAATATCTGGCGTGGCTACCAGGCGGCCGCCGAAGGTATGGACCGGGCCACGGCTGACTACGCGGGGATGGTCGCCACGGTAATCAACTCACTGTCCCTCCAGGACGCTCTGGAACGGCTGGGACTTGAAACCCGTGTGCAGAGTGCTATCGAGATGCGCCAGGTGGCTGAGCCCTTCATCCGCCGCCGCGCCATTCGTCACCTGGAGAAGGGTCGTGTTGTCATCTTTGCTGCCGGCACCGGCAGTCCCTTCTTTACT